>CAMPKM010000006.1 GCA_946887155.1 uncultured Gemmatimonadota bacterium | reverse complement strand
GTTGGGGGTGTACCGGGAGCTGACGGGGTGACTTGGCTAGTGGTTATTGGTTAGTGGTTATTGGTACTGGGTACTGGTATTAGCGCCGATACTGGTACCCAGTTCAATTAACCAATAACCACTAACCAATAACCCACTGCCAGCGCTCAAATCCGTCCCAGAAACCCCTGGAGTCTCGAAGCCATTTTCTCCCAGGTCCACTCGGTGTGAACCCACTCTGCGCCGGCCTTGCCCATGGCGTCGGCGCGGACCGGATCGAGCAAGAGCGGCGTGATCGCTGCGGCGATCGATTCCGGACTGTGGGGATCGACCACCAGGCCGGTCTGTCCCGGGATGATGGCCTCCGGGGCGCCGCCCGAGTCGCCGGCGATGACCGGCCGGCCGACGGCGGCCCCCTGGAGGAACACCGCGCCTAACGCTTCGACATCGAAGCCGAACCAGCGAAGGCGGCAGGGCATGGCGAAGACGTTGCCGGCCCGGAAGTAGGCCGGCAGTTCGCGATAGGGCGCGGCCCCGGCGAAGACGACGCGGTCCTGGACGCCGGTGCTGGCGGCCAGCTGGCGCAGCGTGCTTTCGTACGGCCCGACGCCGACGATAAGGAGCTTCACGTCCGGCACCGCGCCGGCAATGGCCGGCAGCGCGCGGATCAGCATGTCCTGTCCCTTGCGCGCCACCAGCCTCGACACGCAGCAGATGACGGGCGCGTCGCCTAACGCGTGACGCTCCCGGACGGCGGCGTCGCTGACGTCGGGGCGGAAGTCGTCGGTGTCGATGCCGGACGGGAGCAGCTCCATGCGCCCTTCCCACCCGAATGACTTCTCCAGCGCCTTCTGCGCCCAGATCGAGACCGCCGTCAGCAGCGCCGCATCGCGCCCGATGTGACGAAGCAGCCCGGGCACGAGCGTGCCGGTGAGCTCGAGTCCATGGGTGAAGCCGATGTACGGGATGCCGAGCTTGCGCCGGATGGCCGGCCCCATGTGCGCCAGCGGCCAGGTCGCGCCAAAGGCAACCACGTCCGGTTTGCGCGCCCGCAGCTCATCGTGAAGTCGCCGGCGCACCGCGGGAGTGGGCAACATCATTTCGGTATCGAGCCGGATGACGTCGTGCGGGTAGTCGCGGTCGAACTCCTCCCAGCCGTGGAAGCGCGACGAGAAGATCGTGACGCTCCCCGGCGGGAAGCGGCGCATCATCTGGTCGACGTAATAGTTGATACCGCCGATGCGCGGTGGGAAGTCGTTGGTAACGACGAAGAGATGCAAGAGGCGTGACGGGATTCGGGGATCGCGCGCAACCTAGTCGGGAATCGGGAATCGGGAATGGGGAAATCGGGAATCGGGAATCGGGAATCGGGAGGCCGGGGCATCGTGAGGGCGTGAGAGCGTGAGAGCGGAGGTCATGAGATCGAGATCGTGAATCGCGGGTATTGCGACAGCGAGGGTGCTGCCAGATACTCGGTTCGTGCCCGCCGCCCTTGGACTGCTCCTGGTTGCCGCTGTGCTGCAGGAGGGAGCTGCCGTTCCCGACACGGCTTCGCGCGCGAGGCTTACCGTGCTGCCCGTCGTGAGCTACTCCGAGGTGACGGGGCTTCAATACGGCGGGGCGGTGTTCCGCAGCTTCCGTGTCGGCCGCGATTCCGGCACGCGCACGTCCGCGCTGGCCGCCTACGCTGCCTGGACGGCCGAGGGGCACAGCAAGGCGCACGGTCAACTCGACTACTGGTCGCCAGGGAACGCGAACCACCACCGATTCCGGGTCGAGCACATTTCCTATCCGCTTCCCTACTTCGGCATCGGTCGCGATTCACCGGACAGCGCGGAACAGTGGTACAGCAGCGCGGTGACAACGGTGCAGCTGTTCACTGAACGGCGCTGGCGCGGACCCGTATACCTCCACGGCGGCGCGCGATACGTCCGGGCGCACGCGCGGGACATCGAACCGGCGCTCGATCCGTCGCTGACGCCGGTACCGCGGCCGTCGGGCAGTGCGGTCGGTTCGGTGTTTCTCGGCGTCGTTATCGACTCGCGCGACAACAGCGGCTCGCCCCGCAGTGGATCCTACGTGCGCGTGCTGCCGTCGCTGTCCTGGCAACGCGGTACGCCGGGTGCGATCAGTCGCCTGACGACCGACGCCCGGCGCTATCAGTCGTTAGGTGAGGATCGAGTCATCGCCTGGCAGCTCCAGTACGACGGCACGGCCGGCCACCTGCCCTTCGACCTCCTGCCGATGATCGGCGCGGATACCGCGATGCGCGGATATGCCCGCGGGCGCTTTCGCGACCGGCATGCGCTGACGGGGCAGGTGGAACTGCGCTCCGGTCACTGGCGCCGCGTGGGCGCCGTGGCCTTTGCCGGCGCCGGCACGGTGGCCGCCACGTTAGGCGCCGTCGCCTCGGGTGCATGGTATCCGTCCGCGGGCGCCGGGTTGCGCTACCTGCTGTCGCCGCGGGAACGCACCGTCGCACGCCTGGACCTCGGAATCGGCCGCGGCACGTTCGGCGTCAGCGTCGGGATAGGTGAAGCGTTCTGAAGTGAACGTGGACCGCGGGAGGCCGGGATCGAACGGCTCCAGCCTTTGCCAACGCTATCGCGCCAGCGTCGAATTCAGGTACTCGACCTCGCCCGTTACCTCACGATCGACATATGGCTGCAGCCACTCCGGGATCCTGACTTCCGTGTCAGCATCCGGCAGCTCGACCTCGGCCAGCACGAGCTTCCGGTCCGTGAATTCGTCGATCTCCCACGTGAACGCACCGTCGGGCACGCGATGGCGTCGCTTGGTCAGCCGCTTCCCCTTCGTCAGCGGCCACATCTTCCGGAACACATCGTCGGTCGTCTCTTCCTCGAGCTCCGATCGGACGAGACCCGCGCCGACCTTCACCGTCCGGTAGTACGTCCGGCGTTCGCCGACCTGCACCGCGCGCAACCGCTCGACCAGTCTCGCGCCGGGCAGATATCCCTGCTCCATGACGAGCGTGTCCGCGCCGGGCATGTTCTCCGGGAGTCCCTTCAACAGGTACTTCCGCTCGATCTCCATCTCCGACGGTGCGTGGGCGTCGAGACGTTCCGCGAGCTCGGCGATGTCCCGATAAAATCCCTTCGCGCCGCCTTCCATCCACTGCGTAACAAAGCGATCGAACGCGACACCGGCACGTTCGTGCGCGAGCCGGCCGAGCGATACCAGGCCGCTCCGCGGTGGACCGCTCCGCTTCTTGCGACGCCTTTCCTGCTCGGTGATCGCGCTCGCCATCTGTCGTCCCTCCTCGAGGGCGAGGTCGGCGACGACGTGACGCAACACGCTCAGCCAGACATGCGCATCATGCAGGTCGCCGAGGATGTTCTGCAGGTTGCGCAGGCGATTGAGCAGTTCCGGACCGCCCGCCACATGAGGCGCAATCGGATCGATCAGGTACCGCAGTCGCTTCCCGGCAATACGCGCCTGGTGCGCTTCGTCGATATCGTCCACCGAACGCACGCGCTTGATCCGTCGCCGCAGGTCGTCGGCCGAGTCGCGAACGAGATGCGCGATCACGGAACCGAACAGCGGCTCGCGAACGCCGCCGTGCACATGCACGTCGATGCGATACATCGACAGGCGATCCTCGAGTCGCTCGCGCGTACGCTGGAAGTCACGCTTCAGGCGCGCCTCGAGGTCTGATTCGACTTCGCGTTCCTGCCGCTGGAATCGCTCGATGAGCCACTTCACGGCGCGGTGGTCGCGCGCCGAGAGTTCCGGTTCGGTCGTCGCCAGCCAGGCGAGAAGCACTTCGGCATCACGGCCGGCGTTCGATTCGCGCGCCATCCGGCCGAGCCGGCGGACGCACGCGCGTGGCAGGCTCCCCTCGAGGGAAGGGGCCAGCGCGCGCAGCCAACTGCGCAACCGGCGCAGTGCTACCCTGAAGTCGTGCAGCGTTTCGCTGTCACGCTCGGCGCTGAGTCGCTCACGTTGTCGCGCCAGGTCCTCGATGAGTGACAGGGCGACGAGGCGGGCCGATCGCGCCGCCGTATCGTCCAGGATCGACGCGTCGAACGTCAAGCGCTGCTCAGTCGGCGAGGGCACGCAACTGCGCTGGAGTCAGGTGCCACTGGAGCACCGCCGATCCCGCTCCGGCGCCGCCGTCGATGCGAAGCAGGCAGACTCCGCCCTTCTTGAACTCCACCTTCGAGCCTTCACCGCCGAGGAGCCACGTCACCAGCTCGCCGAGGTGTGGTTCGTGGCCGACCACCGCGACGACAGGAACGTCGCCATTGGCGTTGAGCCACGCCGCCAGGTCACGCGGGTGATGATCGGGCGTCATCTCGTCGATGGTCTCCAGGCGTTCGACGCCTAACGTTTCGGCCACCACCCGCGCCGTGTCGGCCGCCCGCAGCCATGGGCTGGTGGCGATCACGTCCGGCAGGGGTGCGATGCGCTGCAGCCCCCGCGCATTCTTTCGCATGCGACGCCGGCCGGTGTCGGTGAGGGGCCGGTCGGAATCCGGCCGGCCGCTCTTCGCGAAATCCTCCCGTTCCATGGCGATCGCGTGCCTGATGACGAGCAGTTGCATCCGTGCAATTTACCCGGCACGCCCTTCCGGCGGAGGGCAACCGCGCCGCATCCTGTCGCTTTGCCGTGCACGGGTGCACCGTAGCGGGTGCGCTTTTCCCGGAAGCTGCAGGACACCGCAACCCACGCGGTCCACCGTGCCAGGCAGGAGCTGAAGCACCCGATCGGCAAGGCCGTCGCGGTGGTACTGCTCGTTTTGCTTGGCGCGGCGGGCTGGTACACATACCACACTATCTCGAACCCGCTGGCGATCAACGCGCCGCCACCAGTGCTCTCCGCGGACCTGCCGGACTCGGCGCCGCCATTGCCGGTGTCGGTGGTCGAGGCACCGATCACGTATGACATGTCCGACGCGCTGGACTCGCTCGAGCTTGCGATCCCGCGTTCGTATGGCGACATCAACCAGCGGATCCAGGCCGGTAACAACCGGCGGGCCCATTTTGCCTTTGCCGTATCGCGGACCCCGTTCGATCTGAAAGTCGATGGTCGAACGGTATCCCTTTCGACGGTCATTGAATATGAAGCGCGGGGTTGGTACCTGCCGTTGATCGGACCGACGGTCAGCGCGGCGTGCGGCACCGGCGGCGTGCCGCGGCCACGCGTCGCGGCGACGCTGGTGTCGACCGTCAACATCACGCCCGATTGGCGGCTGCGAACGCGAACCCGCATCGGCCGACTCGAGCCGGTCACGAATACCTCCCGGGATCGCTGCCGGGTATCGATCTTTCGAATCGACGTCACCGATCGCGTCATCGCGGCGACGCGGCAACTGCTAGAGCAGGGATTGTCGAAGATCGACGACGGGGTCGCGCGCTGGGATTCGCGCACGCGATTCGAGCAGATCTGGCGCAACATGCAACGGCCGGTGCGCTTCACTGACAGCGTATACATGCTGATCAGTCCCACCAGCGCCGAGCTGGGGCCCATCACGGCAATCCGGGATACGGTCATCGCGAGGTTGCGCCTGGTGGCGTCGCCGCGCGTGATCACCGGGCCGTACCCTAACGAGTTCGAGCTCATGACGCCGATGCCGCGACTGGGCCCGATGACGCGGGTAGGTGAAGGGGCACACGTTGCGCTCGAAGGGTCGCTTTCGTACCCGGTGGCGAATGCGTTGCTGGGCCAGGTGCTCGTGGGGCGTGAATTCCAGCAGGCCGGGCGCACGCTGAAGGTCGAGGCGGTGGAAGTGATGGGCATCGGCGCCGGGCGATTGGCATTGGGCATCACGCTGAGCGGCGCGGTGCGCGGACGCCTCTGGTTCACGGGGACGCCCGCGCTGGACCGTGACCGCCGCGAGCTGTATGTCCCGGACCTGGATGTCGACGTTGGCAGCGCCAACCTGCTCGTGCGGGGCTTCGAATGGCTGGCGGGCGAGGAGATGCGCAACTTCCTGCGCGCGCGCGTTCGGGTGTCGGAGGCGGAACTCATCGGTCGCCTGACGGAACTGGCGGAGCAGAACATCAACCGTGCACTGACGGACGGCGTGAACCTTTCCGGCCAGGTGCATCGTGCCGAAGCGATGTCGGTACGGGCTTCGCGGACTGAACTCCGGGTGCGGGCGCGGGCGGAAGCGACGTTGCGACTCGCCATCGACAAGGCGCCGAGCCTCCCGCGTCCACCGGCGCAGACAGCACCAGCTCCAAAGGGAAAGACGCCGGATTAACGACGCCGAGATCGTGGCGTCTATCCTGGCAACACGTTTCCCAATGGAGTTCTCGATGGTGAATACAACTTTCCGGGTTGCCGCGGCAACCCTGACGCTATTGGTCCCGCTCGCGGCGCAGGCGCAGCGAGGTGGTGGTCCTCGCATGAACCGGATGGGCGCCGGGAATCCGGTGGCGCCGTTGATCGACATGCGGCGTGAGCTGAACCTCACCGGCCGCCAGCTCGTGCAGCTCGATTCCATCGAGCGAGGCCTGCTGGAACGCAACCAGGTCGTACGCCAGCAGCTCCGGTCGCGACTCGATTCCCTTCGGCCGCGCAACCGCGCCTCGTCGGAAGAGGAGATTGCCGCCTATCGAGCGGAAGGTGACTCGATGCGTGCACTGCGACGCGTGATCGTCCGCAACGATTCCACGGCCCGCGCCGCCGCCATGTCGGTGCTGACCGATTCGCAACGCGTTCGCGTTCGTGAACGCACCGCCGAACGCCGCGGTTTTGAGGCTGGGCGTCGAAGTGGGGTGCGTGGGGAACGTGGCTTCCGGGGCGATCGCATGCGTCCGCGTATGCGCGGCCAGGATGGCCGGATCCGCCCGGACGGACGTGGTATGCGCGCGCCCGGAACGAGGCCGCCGATCAACCGGGATGGCCGACCGTTGAACTAACGTTGGTGATCAAGCGAACACAGAGCGGGCCACTGCTGCCGCATCAAGCTTTTGGTGAATAGCGGGACACCGAGTACGATGAAAGTCCTACAGGTGACCCGCTATTCATCAAGCAGTACCCGCGGTCTTCCCATGATCCGTGCAGTCCGTGTTCCGCCCGTCCGCGGATATCGTTCGCAAGGGGATCGTTCGCAACGAACATCGTTCGCAACGTCAATCGTCGCTGGAAACGATCCCCAAGCGGATCGCCAGCCGAACCAGTTCCGGCACGTGCCGGGCGCCCAGTCGGGCCATGACCTGCGCGCGGTGCGTTTCGACGGTCTTGCGCGAGAGGCCGAGGCGGGTCGCGATGTCGCGCATCGTGACGCCACCGGCGAGCATGCGGAACACCTCGCGCTGCCGGCGCGAGAGTTTCCGGAGCGGCGCGCGTTCCGCCAGCGCGGCGTCCACGGCGTTAGGCAGCCGGTCGAGCTCGCTCTTGCTGACGAAGTCCGCCGCGCCGGCCCGGATAGAGTCGACCACGGCGCGGTCGACACTCTCCGGCAGCAGCACGAACGGTGTTTCCGGGTGCTTCTCGCGCGACATGTGCAGCGCCTCGCGCGCATCGATCCCCTCGGCGTTGCCGGACAGCACGATGTCCGGGTCGAATGAATCCAGCGCCTCGGCCAGTTCGGGCGTCGACTCGACGCGCTTGATCTCCGGGTAATGCGAGTTGTAGCGCAGCGCCTGGGCTACGCGATCGGCATCCCGCTGGTCGCTCTCGATCAGCAGGATGCGGTGCGTTTCATGAGCGTTAGGCTTCCGTGTAGTGGCCATCGTTCCCTCGCGGTTCGGCGTCCCCGGAGGGACGCTGGATCGGGCGGGCCCTGGCTCAACCGCGATGTAGTTCAGCGGAACAGCCCGCTGGAGCCAAAGCCCGATATCAGGATGCTTCCTCATACTGATACCCACCGAAATTCCCTGAGGTTTGCGAGCACAGGTGTTCGCATTTGTCGTTGAGCACGGCATTTCGGTCGTGGACAGGAGCGGATGGAGCGAGGCAGAGGCAGAGTCGGCAGGACCGCACCTAACGTGAATCGGGCCCGCCACCGAAGTGACGGGCCCCCTGGCGGCTTTTGACCCACTTGGGTCAAATCGACCTCACGACCTCACGCCTTCACGACCTCACGAGTTCACCATCCAGGCTGCAACGAGAATCCCCAGACGCCGCCGCGGCCTGGCCGGTTGAATGGGCGTGCGTGGAAGACTTCGAAGATGGCGAAGCCGAACAGGTTCAGCCGGGACGTGATACCGGCCGACATGACCGGCGTCCGATCCGAGGAACTTCGGTCGAACGACCATTCGGGAGCACTGGCGCCTGACCACGCCACGCCGGCGTCGAAGAACGGGGCAATCTCGAGCGGCGGGAACGGCGTGTCGAACAGACCCATGCCGTACTGGCCAAACACCTGCAGGCGCAGTTCGGCGTTGAAGATGCCTACCCGGCTGCCGAGGAGCCGATCGAACTGTGGACAGGAGCTCTCGCTGAGCGAACCCGTCCCCTGCGTGCACTCGGACCCGTCGAACGAGTCGTACGAATAGCCGCGCACCAGCGTGGGGTCACCAATGAAGATGGCGCCGATACGCTGGCTGTCCGAATCCCGGCCATACCGGCCGAAGTGCAACCCGCGCAGCGCAAACGTGAACGGCCGCAGGTATGCATAACGACGCATGTCGGCGAGGTACGTCTGGTAGTTCAGCGACCCGATCGTCGGCGTGGCCTCGAACCGGAAGCGCGACCCGGCAATCGGCGAGGTAAAGCCCATCGTGGCGTCATCGCCCACGTAGGCGATCGACGCACTCCCGAGTCCCAGCGGCTCCGGTGAGGGCAGCTCGATGGTGGCCCCCTCGTCAATCAGCGACCGCGCCTCTCGATAGAAGCTGTAATTCTGGTAGCCTGCGCTAAACTCCAGGCGGGTGTTCGAGTTCCGTGCATACTGCGTGAGCACCGACCCTCCGGTGACCGCAACATGCTCGAGGATGTAATCCAGGGAGGTGGTCGAAGCCGTCGTGTACGCGTAGAGATACGGCGAACGCTCGGCGCTCAGGCCCCACGTCCAGCGGCGTTCCGAGTTGATATACAGGACCTGACCGCCAAGATCGCGCAGCGTGCCTGACGCCTGTGCCGCGACGCCCAGGAAATGGTTGCCGAGCAGGTCCGAGAAGTAGGCCGAAGCACCGCCCTGCACGGTGGTGCCGAAGGGCCCGCCGATGCCGACACCCAGCGACGGCGGTCCGATGTACGCGAGCTTCAAGCCGGGCTTGTAGTCGCGGCTGGCGATGGTCGTGTCGGAAGGGAGGCCGACCGCGTAGTTGTCGACGTAGTTCGCGACGACCGCGTTCGGGCCGGCACGTCCTCCGGGCAGCAACGCGACTGTTTCGGCTGCCACGTCAGGCGCCGTCACCGGTTCACCCATCGTCTCGGCCTGGGCGAGTGAAGCGATCATCAGGCCACCCTGCTCGAACAGCGAGAGCACCGCGGTCCCCGTTTCACGCGCCACGCTGAGCGCCGGCGATGTGGCGGCGATGCCGCTGACGCCCGTCGACGTGCGCGTGACCTGGAAGAACGCCCGTGACGCGATGTCGATGCGATACAGCTCGGTGTAACCGCCACGGTCCGAGAGGAACAGCACCGACTTGCCGTCGGCCGTGAACTGCGGGCTGATGTGCTTCGAGCCGCTGAATCCCGGCAGCACCTGCACCCGGCCCGTGGTCGCCTCGATGAGCGCGAGCCGCAGCGGCGCATGGGAAAGGCGCCGGAAGTCGGATCCGGGCGCCATGCCTTCAGGTTGAGGGGACGCCCGATCGGTGACGAACACGATCGTCGACCCATCCGGCGACCAAGCGGGCTGCATGTCCGCGTTCAGGTCGTTCGTGAGGCGTCGCGTCATGCCCGTCGAAAACTCGTACAGGTAGAGGTCACTGACTCCGCCCACCATGCCCGAAAACGCGAGCCGTGATCCGTCCGGCGACCACGAGACCGTGCTGATCGCGCCGATATTGGCCGGCTTGATGCGTTGCTCGATGTCACGGGACGCCATGTTCACGATGTCGATCTCGTTGTCGCCGTCCGAGTACGACACGAACGCCAGCCGCTGTCCGTCGGGCGACCAGCTGCCGGCGGAATAGAGGAAGCTGAGCGCGTCGAAGCGCGTGGACAGCCCTGGCGATGACAGCGTGCCAAGGTCCTCGCCGGTTGCCGCGTCGAGGAGCTTCAGTTCAACGCCGCGCACGCCACTGTGGAAGTACGCCACGTTCTTGCCGTCCGGACTGATGGCCGGGCCGACGTAATACTCGGGGCGATCCGGCTCCGGCGCGATCAGCGTCTTTCCCGTGGTACGCGGGGTGGTCCGACCGGCGAGCAGCGGGCCGTACGCCTGGCGAATGGCGTCGTGCCACCGTTTCGACAGCGTGTCGGACCGGATGCCTAACGTCCTGACGATGGCCTGGTCGATCCCCTGCTCGAGCGATGCCCGGAAGACCTGGTGCACTTTCTCGTCGCCAAACGTGCCACCGATGTACGCCCAGAGGGCTTCGCCGTAGCGATAGGGGAAATAGCGGCCGCTGGAAGTAAGGTCATCGATGGTGGGCAGGTCGTTCCGCTGGAGCGCGTCGCGGAGCCACATCGCGGTGTGCGCGTCCTCGGGACCGACCGAGAGGTATTCAGCCATGCCCTCGACGAACCAGAGCGGCATCCGGCTGAAATCCATGACCTTTCCGAGCTTGTTGGCGATGTCGTACTGGAACACGTGCACCGCTTCGTGACCGAGTACGTGATCGGTCTCCGAGTAGTAGCCGGTCATCGGAAGGACCATGCGGTCGAGGAGCGATTCAGTGACACCGCCCGTTCCTTCGGTCAGTGTTCCACTGACGACGTTGGTCTGCTGGAAGTCCGGGTGATCCGCGTAAAGGATGACTGGCTTCCGCTTGGAGAGCGGATGCGCGAGCACACCGGACAGCCGGGTGTTCCACCGCTCGAGCATTCGGGCGGCGTCGCGCGCGGTGGTTTCTTCCTCGTTGTAGTAGTGGACGTCCCAGTGGGGCGTCCGCAGCACCTCGAACTTGAAGCGCTCGTACGGCACCTTGTTCCGGCCGAAATACTGTGCCTGGCCAACCCCCGGCATGAGGAGCGCCAGGGCGACTGCGGCTGGCGCGAGTAGCGGCCGCAGGAATTCCGGCCGAAAAACCCTGGTAGTCATGGTGAGCTCTCCTTGGGAACACCAAGTCGCCGCGGTTGTCGCGAATAGACGCAGATCCGTCCATCCGAACGCGACACGGGGGCGAAGTTCGATCCACCGTGCGAAGCGGAAAGTTCCAACCGGGCTGGGTCGTGCATATCACGTTGGTGTTGCAATGTGGCCGGGTCCGCCGCGTGGTGTGGCGAGCCGGACGCAAGCAAGACACGCGCCGGGCGTGCTGCACCTGAAGCGTGATGTGCCGTGCTCAGGTTGTCAGGGACCGTTGCACCCCGGGTGTCTGTGGCGCCCTCGTGGATGGGTAGCGTCGTTAGGTCAGGGAGGTTCGCCGGCTACCTTCACGGATGGCGACTTCTCGCGGACTTCGTGAATACAGGCCGTGGATTCCCGTTCGGGATTGCAACGCGGCTTGAAGCCCCGGAATGCAGTGGGACCCCGGCGATGGCCGGGGTCCCACGCCTTGTATCCATGTCAGCGAGTGCCTTCTGGCTTGACGATCGTACCGTTAGGCGGTGGCAGCGTGATGTGCACGGCTTTCACCGTGCCGAAGGGGTCGAGTTCCCTCTCGGGTGCCTTTCGCAGCCGGACCAATTGCTGCTGCAGCCATTTCCGGTATTCACTGCTGTCGGATTTTGCGCCGTGCACGACGGGCTCGGGCCGGGCGCGGTAGTCGGAAGCGAGGGAATCACCGTAGCGGGCGCGCAGGGCATTGACGATCGCCAGCGCGGCCGCGAGATCGTCCGCCGAGGCGTTACGGTCCACGATGACCACGTTTTGCGGCTGGTGTCGGGCCTGCCTGACGACTTCGGTGCGGCCGCCTTTCGACGGGGCATCGCCCGCGACAAGCGTTACGCGCGCCGCTGACAGCGATGCCGGTTGCTGGGCCCCGACTCCCGGCGCGCACGGCAGCCAGGCGGCTGCCGCTACCAGGATGAATGCATAGGTCTTCATTGAAACTCCAGGCTCTGTAGGTGAAGGGGCTGCTCAGCTCATGTTCACGTAGTAGCACTCCACTCCGATCGGGATGGAGGCGATGAGTCTCGATCTTTTGGTCGCGTAGTCGTAAACCCAGTACTCGCGCCAGACCGTGGCACACACTTCGACCATTTCGGAAGTACCGCCGCCGCTGGAAGGCGGTGGGGCAGGTGCTTCGCAATCCTCCGTGTCCGAGAGCGCGAGCGCAACGCCGGGAGCACTGACGAGGCGAGTGGCCTCTTCCTCACACACCGGGGTCGACTCTTCCTCGCATCCCTGCTGCAACATGTCCTGGCCGGATGTGAGCAGGATCTGCTGCTGCCACAGGGGGATCTGTACGAAATTGAGGTTTACGGCCATCTGCGCCGTGTGACCGCTATAGGTATGCCGGCCCATGAGTCCACATTTCTGCCCGAAGGTCGAAATGCTGACGTCCAGCGTGGTATCGCCCCGACTGACAGGAAGGAAGAAGCGGGAGAAGAGAACTCCCTTGGAGCCGGTATTCACGACGCGGCCGGTCTTGTCGACCAGTTGAGTATTTACACTGGCACTGACGTAGTTCGCCCACTGGAACGTCACCTTGGCCAGGACCGTGAACGTGCCCCAGTCGTCCTCGAAACCTGGCATGGTCGTGATCTGCATCCCGATGGTCGTGGGGATTCCTGCTGCCTCGTATTCCCATACGCCGGGGTATTGATTCAGGACCGGCTGTGCCGGCGTCGCCGCAAGAGGTGGTGCCGTGATCTGGTCAACGGCTGCGTCGTTGCAGGCGAGAGTCACGCCAGCCACGATCGTCGCTACCACACTGGGAAACCGAATGCGCATTCCTCCTCCAGAAAGGTTGGACTACTCCCGCTGCGCCGATTCAGGACAGCGGAACTGCAGGACGGTCGCGTAGGACGCGACCATCGGTTCATCAGGGGCCCTGCCCTGCTTCATCGTCAGGACCAGCACGCGACTGTCCTCCAGGAGAACCGCGGACGCCTTCGGATTCTCGAACGGCACGGAGAGCGGGCCTAACGCCTCGGCAATCGTGCCCGAGCCGATCACTGGTGACACCGTCGTCCCGTACTGCGGGCCGCGGATCAGCCAGAGCGGGTATCGATCGTCGAGGACCAGCGCTTCGTACGGGTAAGCGCGATCGCCTGACGAGACCGTTCCCGCCGTGTTACCGCTGTAAGGCTGCAACCATTGGAGCTGGCTGGTAGCGGCGTCACAGCAGGTCCACGCGATCCATGACGCTGCAACGGTACCGCCTACCCGAAGCAGTCGGGGAATGGTGACGGGACGGCGGCCGTCGCCAGCTATTCGGGCCGGGACGGACCACGTCGAATCGAAGCGAGTCGCGAAGAGCAGTTCGGTGAACGAGGGATCCAGCGCGCGACCAGACATGGTGAATGCCACGACCAGCGTCCCATCAACCGCATACGCAGCGGCTACCGACGTGGGTTGCTCCGTCGTCCGGAGGGTGTCAAATCGCCATGCACCCGCGAGTCGGCGAAGCAGCACCAATCCTTTCGCCTCCGTGGTTGCGAGAGGAAACAGGAAAGACAGTTGGCCATCGCGTTGCACAAGCGCCGACGTCGACTCGTCATCCAGGTGAGCGCCGCGCGCCGCGATCAGGCGCTCGGAACGCGACCAACGCCCCCGCTGAAAGCGTGCGTACCATAGAGATGCTGTATCCGAAACCGGGGCCAGCCCGTCTTTGGCCTCTTCAGTCGTGACGTAAATGACGTGGAAGGATCCTTCCTGTGCTGCAGCGATTCGCGGAAAGAAGGCGCGTCTGACACCCGGGGGATTGGGAACAATGGATACAACGCCCGTCGTGTCGATCGTGAAACCCATGATCGAGTCGCGCATCAGGTCTTCGGCGCGGGTCAGGGCACCCGCCGGGAAGACATATGCGAGACTGCCAACGGCCATAACCACACCGTTCGATTGAGCCACGGACTTCACGTCCGTCGAAACAACCCGGCTATCCGGCAGCTCGATGCGTCTGGAGGGCTCCGCCTCCACTTTACAGCCGCTGACCTCCTGCGACGCGGCACACACCATCGGCCACGCCAACAGTGCCGTTGCGACAATGATGTTCCGTGCTGGGTTCATTGCATCAGCTCCTCAGGGACTTGCCCTGTCACTCGGGATGAAGGTTGTGTCGTCAGGATGATCGAGCCATTCCCCCGCGGGACGACGGATTTCCGCGGGAGGCGAAGCACCAGTCGTGGTGCGCGTTCACACACGAACAGCACCTGACACCAGTCGATCACATCCCGCTCGGCGGCTCTTCGTGGTGCGAGCCCGGTGTACCGCCGGATTGTGTTGTGGAGGTGAGCCGACGAGGCGAACTGCAGTTCGTGCGCGACCTGCTCGAGGCTCCGGCTGGATCGACGAAGCACCTCGACCGCCACGAGCACGCGACATTTCGACGTGAGCGACCGGACCCCCTTTGCGCCCGCCTTGCGCGCCCAGGTGGAGAGTGTGCGCCGGCTGACCCGCAGTCGTCGCGCGAATTCCACGGCCGTTGGCGGATCGACCATGTGTTCGAGGCAGAGGACCAGCAGCGGCCGGTGACGTTCCGGGACGACACGCTGAACGGCCATCGCGACGGCGTCGATCGCACTCGTCAGGCACCCGCGCTCGAGCAGCCGGCGCAAGCGGATGACGGTATCATCGACATCACGGACGATGACACCACTCGCGCCGGCGCGGGCAAGCGAGACCAGGGCGTGCAGGCATTCCGCGCTCCTGTCGGCGTAGATGCTGACCGGCGCACTCTGCCGGCTGGCGCGAATGGCCGACACCGTGGCGGCCAGCGAACTGCCGTCGCGGTCCCGCCAGGGAACGATGACCAGCTCGATGCCAGGGCGCCGACTGGCCTCGAGCAGTGAGGCGTGCGACTCGAAGGTGCAGAGGGTTGCACCGAATGCGGCTTGCAGGCGCGCCGCTGACGGGGGGTCGCCGGCCAGCGCCAGGACGCTTCCGGATCGGGGTACGGACGGATCGAGCACGAGGTCGCCGGTCTGAAAAGACCTCCACGCTATCCCGCCAGCGTCACCTGCCCGTCACCCGAGTTCGGGGTCAGACCCCGTGTCTGACCCCGTGTCTGACCCCGTGTCTGACCCCGTGTCTGACCCCGGGTCTGACCCCGGGTCTGACCCCGTCAGGTGGCGCTGATCGGGAGGGTGAAGGTGACGGTCGTGCCCTTCCCGACCACGCTATCGAGCCAGATCGATCCGCCGTGCGCTTCCACGATACCGCGGGCAATCGCCAGACCCAGACCCGTCCCCCGCCCCGACGTGCGATTCGACTGCCAGAAGCGGTCGAACACCCGCGGCAACTCCTCGGCGGCAATACCGGAACCGGTGTCGCTCACCGAGACCTCCACGAACGGCGCGGCAAGGCGCGCACGGACCAGGATGCGACCGGCGGGTTCCGTAAACTTCAACGCGTTCGCGAGCAGGTTGCCGATGACCTGGCCAATGCGCACCGCATCGGCCTGCACCGGCGGCAGCGCCGGAGGCACGTCCACCGACACGACGAGTTGCCGAGTCGCGGCGGCGCCCGTGATCATCGTCACGGCTGCCTGGATCATCGTGCCTAACGACTCCGTCTTCCGGGCGATCGACAGCCGACCCGTCTCGATTGCCGATGCGTCGAGCAGGTCGTGAATGAGCCGGTTCATCCAGTCGGCGGCGTCGGCGATGGCCGTCAGCATCTCGGCGTCCTCGGTCTCCGCGCGCACATCCTCGAGGAGCGTCCGGGCGCAGATCATGATCGATGTCAGCGGATTGCGCAGGTCGTGCGACACCACCGCCAGGACTTCGTCCCGCGCCATCGTTGCCCGGCGCGCCGCCGAGTACAACCGCGCGTTCTCGAGGGCCAACGCGGCACGAGTCGCGAACTTCGTGCTGGCGACGGCTTGGTCCACCACGCTGTTGCGTTCCGTCAGCCGGACCAGCGTGATCGCGCCTGACGTGCGTTCCCCGATCACCAGCGGAATGATGGTCAGGGCGCGTGGTGCCAGCTTCAGCCAGAGCGCCACCGCTTCCGGCCGTTCCTCACGGGCCTCGATCCACTCCTCGGTGATCTCGTCGAACCGTTCTTCCCTCCCGCGCCGCAGCACGTCAACGACCGGCGACGGAGAATCCCAGCTGAGGGGAAACTGCCGCGCCAGTTCCTGCAGGATGCCGGCAGCTTCTTGTGTGTCCGCCGCCGTCACTCGCCGGATCGATCCGCTCGCGTTGTCCACCACGTCGACGATGCAGGCGTCAGCAAGGACGGGAACGGCGACGTCGCAGATCGCGCGCTGTACCGCCTCCGCCTCGAGCGAGGCGGACAGCTTTTCCCCTGCTTCGGCCAGAAATCGCTCCGTTTCCTCGGCCTGTTTCCGCTCGGTGATGTCGCGCAAGACCACCGTGTACACACGTGACCCATCGGCGAGATCGAGCTTGGAGATCGATGCTTCGGCCGGGAACTCCGTGCCGTCGCGTCGCAACCCGCTGACTTCGCGGCGATGCCCCATTCGCCGTGCTGCATCCTTGCCGGCACCGAACGCGTCGACGTGCGACCGGTGGACCTTCCGGATCCGCGCCGGCAACAGGGCGTCGAGGGGCTGACCCAGGACCTCGGCCGCCCGCCAACCGAAGATCTCCTCCGCGCCGCGATTGTAATGCAGAATCCGCTGGTCTTCGCCGATCGTTATGATCGCGTCTGCGGCGATGTCGAGAATGCCCGAGAACTTCGCCTCGGAAGCACGCAGCGCGGCGATCAGCGCGGATTGGTCGTCGGCAGGATTTCGCTGGTCAGGCACGACCGAACGATAACCAGCGACTCAAGGTCAGGTCTGTCCTTCTTCTGTCAGGAGTCCAAGCTTGAGGGCAAACTGCACGTATTCGGCACGATGGCCGAGGCCAAGCTTCTCCTGGATGCGTTGCTTGTAGGTGTCGACGGTCTTGGGACTGATGAACAGGCGCTCCCCGATCTCCGGTGCCGAATACCCCTGCGCCACGAACCGGAGTACATCGCGTTCGCGCTGCGTCAACGACTCGTAGCGCTCGCGCTCCTCGTGAACGGGATCCTTCCGGCGAAGCCCCTTGATCAGCACTCCCGAGGCACTCGGGCTCACGTAGTTATCACCGTACGCCACCGCGCGAACAGCGCTGACGAGTTCCTTGTCGGCCGCGCTTTTCACCAGGTACCCGCTGGCTCCGGCTTCGAGCAGCGGCACGAGGTATTCCTCCTCGACGTGCATCGTCAGGACCAGGATCTTCGTCGGAAGTTGCCGGGCCACGATGGCCTTCGTCGCCGCGGTACCATCCATGTCCGGCATGGACAGGTCGGTGATCAGCACGTCGGGATTCAATCGTTCGACGAGGTCGACCGCCTCACGTCCATTACTGGCTTCGCCGACGACGACCAGGTCCTTGGCGGTGCCGAGTACTGCGCGCAGCCCCGCGCGGACGACCGCGTGGTCGTCGGCGAGCACAATGCGGATCTGGTCTCCAGGCATCAGGCAGCGTGCGTTTCAGGAGTGAGGGCGTCGTTCACATCTATAATAGCAGCCGGCGCGACGGGTAGCCGAATCGAGACCCGTGCACCCCCCGAGGGGTCACTGCGCACCTCACAGCTCCCGCCCATGAAGGCAAGCCGTTCGCGGACCAGCCAGAGACGGGTAGTCACCGCAGGCGACTTGTCCGGTTCAGCGGCCGCCCCATTGTCGTTGACCTCGACGTTCACTTCGGCATCCGCGGCCCGGATCGTAATGCCGATGCGGGTTGCGCCATGGATGCTCGCGCTGCGCACGGCCTCCTCGGTCGCACGATACAGCAGCGCCTTGTCGGGCGGAGTCACGTGCCGCATCGACTCGACGTCTTCATGCCTGACGTGGACATGGACTCCGGCGTACTCCTTTTCCACGGCACGTGCGAGCTGTCGCACAGCGGCGATCAACCCGAAGTCATCGAGAAGGCTCGGGTGCACGCGGCTCGAGAGTTCACGCAGGTCCTCGATGCCCCGCTGCGCGATCTGTCGGGCCGCCTCGATGTGCCGGCGGCATTCGCCGTTTTCGTCGCACTCGGCCAGGGCCGCCGACAGGCAGTAGGTCAGGCCGGCCAACGACTGGGCGTGCGATTCCTGCAGGACGCGGGCGACGTCGACGCGCTCCTGGTTCTCGTGCCGCAGCACGCCTTCCGTCAGCGCCCTCACCCGCAACCGTTCCTCTTCGTTCGACGCCAGCAGCAGGTTGAGCGCATCCGACAGCTTTTCGATACCGCGATCGGAAACCGCCGACCATGGAACGCGGGCCGCCAGGTCACCTTTCCAGAAACGCTCCGCCGTCTCTTCCAGGTCCCGGATTGGACGGAGAGCGATCGTGACGAGCGTGGCGTTGACGACAAGCGCCGCCAGCAGAGCCACGGCCAGCACAGCGACCATTCTGTAATCTGCGCCACGCATCCGATGGTCCACGTACGTGGCCATCAGTGCGCCGATAACGATCAGTGCGTTCGCTCCCGCGAGCTTCGCTGCCAATGGCAGCCGGAGCAGGCGGCCGATGATCGTGCGCCGCGACGGGAGACCGAGCAGGAATGGGTGCGCTTCGGCAGTCATGTTACTTCTCCACGACGAGTACGGTGACCATGCCGAACATCCCATGGTCCGACTCCGCGTGCGGCAGGATGTGGCAATGGAAGGCCCAGGTACCCGGGTTGGTGCAATTCACGATCACGTCCCAGCGTTCGCCGGGCGCGATGTTGATGGTGTCGCACCGCCACGGGGCGGGCTGCGGCCAGCCATCCTTGTCGATCACGGTCATGTGCATCCCGTGCAGGTGCATGGGGTGGATCATCATGCCTTCGTTCATGTAGCGGATGCGGATCTTCTCGCCCAGTTTCGCGACCAGCGGCTGCGTGGCCGGAAATCCCTTTCCGTTCAGGGTGTAGCCGTGCATGCCGTCGTTGAGGATCATGGTGAAGTCGCGATCCACCTGTTCGATCGGCCGCGGGTTCCTCGGTTCGACGATGAACGCGCCTAACAAGCCGAGCCCGACCTGCTTGGCCGCGTTGTGGTGCGAGTGGTACATGTGGGAGCCCGCGTTAGGTACCGTGAACTCGTAGGTGTACGACGCGCCGGGCTTGACGGGCGGCTGGGTGATGAAGGGGACGCCGTCCTGGTCGACGGGGATCTCGAGGCCATGGAAGTGAATGGCGGTCGACTCCGTCAACTGGTTATGCAGGATGATGCGCACGCGATCGCCTTCCCGGACGCGGATCTCGGGGCCCGGCACCTGGCTGTTGTACGCCATCGCGGGCACCGTCTGTCCGGGCGCGACTTCCCATCGCATCTCGGTTGCCGTCAGCTCGAAGACCTTGACGCCGGCGTCCATGCGCGGCGCCATTCTCTGGCATCCCAGGCCTTCGGTCTTCGCCGGGAACGCCTTGATCCCCTTTTCGTGCATCGCGTCCATTTCATCGGCCTTGGCCGCGGTCGACACTGGCGCCGCGGCTGCGGCGACATGCGCCTGACTCGCCGAGTGCGACGTGGACTGGGCATTGGCGACCGAGTCGTCCCGGCTGCAGGCCGCCAGCCCACCAACAGCGGCCGCACCGACGGCTGATTTCTGCAGGAACGAGCGGCGATCGATCTTCTTCATCGAGGACATGGCTGGCGATGTAAGTGTGGGCAATTCCTTCATCTCAATGACGCAAACCGGGGGGTCTCCAACCGTCGGGCGTGAGACGGATTTTTTATCGGGAGAGCCCGCGCGCCCCTGTAGGGAGAACCCCGACAGAAACGGGGTCAGACGCCATTTCGAGGAGAGGGAGAGGAAATGGCGTCTGACCCCGTTTCCAGTGAAAGCGGGTGACTGGCGATGTTCTGCCAGCCACCCGTGTCGATGCGGACGGAGGGATCCGCATCGACTGCCCAGGATCGTTAGAACGCGACCACTGCCTCGAACATCCAGCCGCGGAACTTGCCGCCGTTCCGGATGTCGGTGCTCGGGAAGTTGTTGTACTGCTGGTTCACGTATTCGAGCTTGCTGAGCAGGTTGGGCGTCAGGAACCACCCGCCACCGAACTGGG
>CAMPKM010000005.1 GCA_946887155.1 uncultured Gemmatimonadota bacterium | reverse complement strand
TCTCGTATCGATTCGCGGGCCCGACCTATGTCCTCCTCGGCGCGCTGGCCGCGATCACCTTCACCGCCTGGGCCACCGCCTGGCGTCTCGCCCTCACGTTGTGCCTGACGAGTTCTGTCCTGGCACTCGGCGCCGAAGTCCTCGGGACATCGGTGGGCCTTCCCTTCGGCGATTACGCGTATTCGGAGATGCTCGGTTATCGCGTCTTCGGCCTGGTCCCGTTCCCGATTCCGATCTCCTGGTTCTACATGCTGCTCGGCTCGATCGTGATCGTGGCACGACTGGCGCGGGCGCGGGATGATGGCGGAACGAAATGGCGATGGGCGCTGGGCGCGGGCCTGTTGATGGTCGCCTGGGACATCTCGATGGACCCCGCGATGGTAGGGACAGGGCACTGGGCGTGGGGGAACGGTGAGATGTTCCGCGGGTGGCCGGGCTGGCTGAATGTCTTCTTCACACGCGATGTCTTCTATGGAATGCCCTTGAGCAACTGGCTGGGATGGCTGGTCACGGCGACCGTCATCGCCCGCGTCATGCTCGCGATGATTCCACCGACGCGCGTCCAGGCGGACATGACCGATTCCGCCCTGCCAATCGTCCTCTACCTCGCGAACGGCATCATGCCGGTGGCACTGTGCCTGCGCGATGGGTTCTGGTGGGCAGCGGCGTCAGGCAGTGCGGCAATGCTGGTGCCGGCCTTGATCGCCTGGCGCGGCCGTCGCCTGGCCGCCGCTGGCAACATGACCGCGCCGACCGCGGCGTGAAGATTGCCGTCATCGGCGCCGGATTTGGTGGACTGGCTGCCGCGATCCGGCTTCGGGCCGATGGACATGAGGTCACGATTCTCGAGAAGCGTCACCAGACCGGGGGCCGCGCCGGCGTGCGGCGGCAGGATGGCTTCACCTTCGACATGGGACCAACGATCATCACGGCCCCGCAATTGATCGAAGAGCTGTTTGCATTGGCCGGTCGCAGGCTGGAAGAGTTCGCGACGCTTGTTCCCCTGGACCCTTTCTACCGCGTCCGGTTCGATGATGGATCGAGTATCGACTGGGGGGCAGATGAGTCACGGCGGGAATCGGAAATCGCGCGACTGAGTCCGGTCGACGTGGACGGTTACCGCCGGGTTGCCGCTCGGTCGCGCCAGATCTTCGACGAAGCGTTTCCGCTGATCGACCAGCCATTCGACTCGTTAGGTCCGCTGGTGCGCGCCCTGCCGCCGCTCCTGCGCACCCGGTCCTGGCAATCGGTCGCCAGGATGGTCGAAAGCGAGGTCGTCGACGACAGGATCTTCCAGCTTCTCAGTTTTCACCCGCTGCTCATCGGGGGAAATCCATTCGACAGTCCGGCGATCTACGGCCTCATTCTCGAGCTCGAGCGGCGGTGGGGGGTTTGGTACGCGAAAGGCGGGACGGTTGCGGTGATCGATGCCCTCGTCACGCTTTTCACGCAGATGGGTGGGACGTTATGCACCGGCACCGAGGTCTCCGCGATCGAGGTCCGGAACGGGCGTGCGACGGCGGTTCAATCCGCGTCGGGCAACCGTATGCCGGTTGATGCCGTCGTCAGTAACGGTGACGTGGTGCGGACGTACCGCGACCTGGTGCCGGCCGGCATTCGCCGGAAGAATTCCGACCGCAAGTTGTCACGCTACCGACACGGCATGTCGCTGTTCGTGTTCTACTTCGGCACGAACCGCCGATACGATGACATTGCCCATCACGAGATACTCCTTGGACCGAGGTATCGCGCGCTGCTCGATGACGTGTTCCAGCGTGGACACCTCGCCGATGATTTTTCGCTCTACCTGCACCGGCCGACCGCGACCGACCCTTCGCTCGCTCCACCGGGGTGTGATGCGTGGTATGTATTGTCGCCCGTTCCGAACCTTGCCTCAGGGATCGACTGGGCGTCTGTAGCGCCGTCGTATCGCGACCGGATCGTCAGGCACCTCGAGTCCAGGCTGCTCCCCGGCCTTTCGCGGCACATCGTGACCGAGTCTCACATCGATCCGCGATATTTCCGCGACGAATTGAACAGCGAACTCGGGAACGCGTTTTCCGTGCAGCCCCTCTTGCGGCAGTCAGCATGGTTCCGGCCTCACGCGCAAAGCGAAGACATTCCCAATCTCTATTTCGTTGGTGCGGGGACGCATCCCGGCGCCGGGATCCCGGGCGTTCTCAGTTCGGCAAAGATCGTTGCAACGCTCGTTCGGGAAGGAGCAGACCAGTAGTGGTTATCGGTCACTGGATCTCGTAGAGGTACCAGTACGGCCCGGTACTCATACCGATACAACCACTTCACGCTTTTCGAGGTCAGAACCGAAAGGCAAAACCGAGCCAGGGCGCGCTGATGTCCGCCGAGCCTAACAACGACACCCAGGCGAGGTCGACGCTCAGGGTTTCGCCGAGGAAACGAACGCCGTAGGAGATGACGCCCTCGGTCTCGCCGCCAATGGGAATGAACCAGTTCTCCGAGATCAGCGAGATACGCCGGCTGATCCGCCCCTGTCCGCCAAGCATGAAGCCGGGCTTGTCGGTCGGGTCCTGATCGGCATAACCCCACGCTACGCCGAGGGACACGTTGGACTCGCGGTTTCCCGTGGTGCCGACCAGGTAAACCAGCCCGGCCGACGTGACATCATCGTTGACGTCGCTGTTGAAGGGGAAAAACCCCATCAACGCACCTAACGCCACGTTCGTCCGTTCGCCACGCAGGAGGGTGTACTTCGGCAACAGGTAAAACAGGTTGTCGGCCAGGCTGATACCGGGGATGGTGGTGGCGCCGCCGCCAATCGTGAACCGGTCAGTCAGGCCAACGGCGAACGTGTGCATGAAGAGCCATGCGTTCGAGTAGTACCCGGTTCCCTTTTCGAGCGGGAATGCGGTCGACGAAAACAGCAGTCGCGTCGAGTGTGGGTTCTCGAACCAGTACTCGCCGTTGCGCAGGCTCGACGCCGGAACCTCCCGGACTTCGGCGATACCGGCCCGCGCCAGGATGAACTCCCCCTGCGCCAGGCGCATGCGGACCGAGTCCACCGTCACGGCAGCAACCAGCCCAACGAGCGTCGACCCATCGCGCAGCTTCACGATGTGGCGAACGGTCGAGTCGCCCGCAGACACGGAATCGATGGCGACGCGTTGCGCCCGCAACGGGGACACTATCCCCGCCACGAGGGCCAACACCACCAGGATGCGATGCATGAACGCTTCCCCTCCCGTTACCTTTCAGGGCACTGAACGCGTACCCGGGAAAGACCCCTTTGATGAACCTCCAGGTCACAGAAAAGAAATCGGACGGCGTGGAGCGCCTCCTGCAGGTTGAAGTTCCGGCCGACATGGTGAAACAGGCCGAAGACAAGGCCGCGCGTCGTTACGCATCGTCGGCGCGACTTCCCGGCTTCAGGCCAGGCAAGGCTCCCCCGGCGATGATCCGCCAGCGCTTCGGCGACGCCATCCGGCAGGAGGCCGTCGAGTCGCTCATCCAGGAAGCGTACAAGCAGGTGGTCGGCGAGACAGACGTGAAGCTCGCCGCACAACCTCACGTGCACGACGTGAAGTTCAGCGAAGGGCAGGCCCTGAGCTTCGAACTCCACCTGGAAGTGCAACCGAAGGTCGAGTTGCCGCGCACGCAGGGCTTCCGCGTTACCCGCACCGCTCGCCCGATCACTGACGAGCTGGTTCAGGAGCAGATCGATTCGATGCGCGAGCAGCGCGCCACGTGGACACCGATCGACGAAAAGCCGGTCGAGCAGGACATGGTGACCGTGATGCTCGCGACCGCCGAGGAAGACGGCACCATTCCCGAGGGCAAGGAATACCGGCTGGTCCTCGGCGGCGGACAGGCAATTGCCGGCATCGAAGAACTGATCATGACGCTCACGCCAGGAGAAACGGCCGAGCGGCCGGTGAAATGGCCGGATGATTTTCCCGACGAGTCGCAGCGGTCGAAGACCAAGACCGTTCGCGTCACGCTCGCCGACGCGAAGCGAAAAGCGATACCCGAACTCGACGACGCCTTCGCGCGCGAGATCGGCGAGTTCGATTCGGTCGACGCGTTACGGAACGCGGTGCGCGAGGACCTGACGAATGACGCGACTCGTGAGGCAGACGCCGAGGTACGGCAGAAACTGGTCGACGAAATCATCGGAGCGAATCCCTTCGATGTTCCGCCAAGCTGGGTAAACCAGATGGTGGGCGCCTACATCGAGGCGTACCAGGTGCCGGAGGCGGAACGCGAACCCTTCGTGCAGCGGTTCCGCCCGATGGCCGAACGCCAGGTCCGGCGTGACCTCGTCGTCGAGACGCTTGCCGAACGGGAAAAGCTCACCTCGTCCGAAAGCGAGCTGGATGACCGCATCACCGAACTCGCCGCGCGTCGCGGCACTGACGCGGGCCAGCTCTATGCCTCACTACAAAAGGCAGGACGCCTGAAAGAAATCGAACGGGGCATCACCGAGGAGAAAGTCTTCAAGTGGTTGTTTGAGCAGAATACAGTGGAGTGAGTTGAGCGAGTTGATTAGTTGGTGAGTGACAGCACTGGTTCGCCAATCCTTTTCCAGTCAGGACTGCATCATGCCTTCGATTTATCCGCCTTATGTGATCGAGCGCTCCAGCCGTGGCGAACGCTCGTACGACATCTTCAGCCGATTGCTGATGGACCGTATCGTGTTCCTCGGCACGCCCATCAACGACGACGTCGCGAACATCATCATTGCGCAGCTCCTGTTCCTCGACGCCGACAATCCTGAGCGCGACATCCACCTGTACATCAATTCGCCGGGCGGTTCGGTGTCGGCCGGACTGGCCATTTACGACACGATGCAGTTCCTGAAGTCGCCGGTGAACACGATCTGCATGGGCCTGGCCGCCAGCATGGGCGCTTTCCTTCTCGCCTCGGGCCACACCGGAAAGCGCGCCGCCCTGCCACACTCGCGGATCATGATTCACCAGCCGTCCGGCGGGTATCAGGGGACGGCCGCCGACATCGAGATCCAGGCGAAGGAAATCCTGTACCTGCGATCGAAGATGAACGAGCTCATGGGCCGCCATACCGGACGTCCACTGGAGCAGGTCGAGCGCGACGTGGATCGCGATCGATTCATGTCCGCCGAAGAGGCCAAGGAGTACGGGATCATCGACAACATCGTGGCGAACCGCGCCGAGGTGGAGTCGGGACCTCGTACACCCGCGATGGCGGGCTAAGATCACAAATCGTAACCATTTGGCTCGGGAGGGGTGTCAAAATTGGCACCCCTCTTGCGATTGCTTGGGGGTGGCCCCGGGCGTCATTTTGGGGGTATGGATCGGTGAACGGTGATCGGTGACTGCAGGGGCGTTTCCCGGGTCTGAATCACCAGTGATGCTTTCCCAGTCATTCAGTCGATGAGTCACGACAAACACCTGCGCTGTTCATTCTGCGGAAAATCCAAGGACTCGGTGAGGAAGTTCATCTCCGGGCCCTCGGTTTACATCTGTAATGAGTGCATCGCGCTGTGTAACGAGATCCTGGCGGAGGACGAGGAAAAGGAGGTCGCCGAGGCGATCACCCAGGTCCCCACGCCGACGGAGATCAAGGACATTCTGGACCAGTACGTGATCGGCCAGGAGCATGCCAAAAAGGCCCTGGCCGTTGCCGTTTATAACCACTACAAGCGCATCAATTCCGGCTCGGCCCGCGACAACGAGGTGGAGCTCGACAAGAGCAACATCCTCCTGCTTGGCCCGACGGGCGTCGGCAAGACGCTCCTGGCCCAGACGCTGGCCCGGATCCTCGACGTTCCGTTCACGATTGCCGACGCCACGACGCTGACCGAGGCCGGCTACGTCGGTGAGGATGTCGAGAACATCCTTGTGCGACTGCTCCAGGCGGGTGACTTCAACGTCGCCGAGTGCGAGCGCGGCATCGTCTACATCGACGAGCTCGACAAGATCGCCCGCAAGTCGGAGAACCCGAGCATAACGAGAGACGTCTCCGGCGAAGGGGTACAGCAGGCCCTGCTCAAGATCCTCGAGGGCACCATCGCCTCGGTGCCGCCACAGGGCGGCCGGAAGCATCCGCAGCAGGAGTACATCCAGATCAACACGAAGGACATCCTGTTCATCTGCGGCGGTGCCTTCGATGGCCTCGACAAGATCATCGAGACCCGCGTCGGGCGGAAACAGATTGGATTCAGTCGGGAAGAGTTGCAGAACGGCAAGGCGAAGCTGGTGACGAAGAATCCGTTCGCCGAGATCGAGCCGGATGACTTGCTTCGGTATGGACTGATTCCGGAATTCGTCGGCCGCCTGCCCGTCGTGGTCCCGCTCGAAGCCCTCGACGAAGAGTCGCTCGTCCGGATCCTGAAGGAGCCGAAGAACGCGCTCACCAAGCAGTACCAGAAGCTCTTCGAACTCGAAACGGTTCGCATCTCGTTCGAGGAGTCAGCGCTCAGGGCCGTTGCGCAGAAGGCACTCAAGCGTGGAACGGGCGCACGTGGCTTGCGCGCGATTCTCGAAGAGATCCTCCTCAACGTGATGTTCGACCTGCCGAGCCGCGACGACGTCGTCGAAGTGCGTGTGACGGAGTCTTGCGTGGTGAGCGGCGCGCCTCCCATGCTCGAGATCGCTCCCAAGAGACAGAAGAAGGAAGCCTGACGGGCACTTCTTTTGGGGCACGGGGCATAGGGAAATCGAGTATCGTCGCCGTTCGCGGACCTCGTGGGCGGCGACTTATTTTTCCACCCCTGTCACCACGCCCCATGCCCCGTGCCCCTGTTGTCTGGACGAAACCCTCTGGTGAGAGCCTGTGTCAGAAGGGCGCCTCAGAAGATCGGGGCAGGAAACCGAACCCAACCCAGTGTCCGAATCCCAGCTCGTCGCCCGGGCCATCGAGGGCGATCCCGCGGCACAACGCGCGCTCTACGACGCCCATGTGGACCGGGTGTACCGCCTCGCCTACCGGGTGGCGGGGGATGACGAGCTGGCGAGGGACTTCACCCAGGAGGCCTTTATTCGCGCGTTCGACCGGCTGCCGACGTTCCGGAGGGAATCGTCATTCGGCACATGGCTCTACACGATCGCCATGTCGGTCGCGCTGAACGGCATCCGTTCGGTGCGGCGCCTGCGGACGCGCGAGATCACGCTGGACGCGGCCGAATCGTTAGGTAGGAGGGACCGGGTGGCCGACCCGGACCTCAAGGACCGGCTGAAGAAGGCGATCGAGGACCTCCCCAAGGGTTATCGCACGGTGTTCCTGATGCACGACCTCGAGGGCTATACGCACGAGGAGATCGGCGAGGTGCTCGGCATCCAGTCGGGCACGTCGAAGGCACAGTTGTTCCGGGCTCGGGCCCGGTTGCGCGAAGTCCTCGCGGACTTTGCGGGAGCATGGACCGCATGAGTGAAGAACGCTTCGAAACCTGGCTGAAGGAAAACGCGGACGACTATCATCGCCCGCCGGCCGATGTCCCGCGCGACGAGATGTGGGAGCACATCACCCGTGCTCGTCAGGCGTCATCCGCGAGGATGGCCGGTCACATCGGACCGCGCGTGTCACCCATGCGGTATGCCGTCGCGGCATCGTTGATCATGGGGGCCGGCATCGGCCTCGGGTACTGGCTGCGTGGCGGGTCGGACGCGACCCCGGCGCCGTCGGTTGCCACCGTGACGCCCGCCCAGGATTCCGCCATTCGCAACGTCACGTACGAGTTCGCGTCGGTGCAGCATCTCACGGCCGTGGAAGCGATGCTGACGTCGTACCGGGCAAGCGAAGAATCGGCCTCCGACGCGGCCATGAAGCGATGGGCGCGCGACCTGCTGTCCAGCACGCGCCTGTTAATGGATTCACCGGCTGGAGAAGACCCCGGCCGTCGTCGGTTGCTCGAGGACCTCGAGTACGTCCTTGCGCGGATCGTCCAACTCGACCCCAATGCCCCGGCGGAAGATCGCGACATGCTCGACCGCGCGATCGCTCGTGAGCAAGTGCTCACCCGCATACGCTCTTCCATCCCCGCCGGTTTTTCGAGCGGCAACTGAGGATTTCTCCATCATGAAACGCACCATCGGTATGTTCACCGCGGTTCTCCTGGCGACGGCCGCCATGCCTGACGAGGCGGCGTCGCAACAGTTTTCTCGTGAGGCATCGGCATCTGGATCGGCCGGTTTCGTCTTCTCGCAGCAGGGCGATGCCGACATGCGGGAAGCGCGACGGGCCATGGATGACGGCAATTTCCGCGACGCCGCGCGGATGTTCGCCAGGATTGCGGAGCGCTATCCGCGCACGACGCAAGCCGCCGACGCCCTGTACAACCAGGCCTTCGCGCTCTACCGGATCGGAAACTCCAGCAGCCTGTCGAGCGGGCTCGAAGCGCTGCGTGACCTCGATCGCCTCTATCCCACCTCCAACGCCAACCGTGGTGACGCCGGTTCGCTCCGCATCAGGATCTGCGACGAGCTGGCACGCCGCGGCGACGAAGCCTGCGCGCGGGAAATCGTGTCGAGTGCGCAAGGCCAGCGCAGTCCCTCGTCCACGTCTTCTTCCTCGTCGTCATCGCAAGGCCAACAGAACTGCCCGTCAGAGAACGATGACAACGACGAGCGCATCATGGCCCTCAACGCGCTGCTGAACATGAACTCCGAGGCGGCCGTGCCGATCCTCGAGCGCACGCTCGCGCGGCGCGATGCCTGCTACCGTGCACTCCGCAAGAAGGCGGTGTTCCTGATCGCCCAGAAGCGCACCGAGGGCGTGGTCGACATCCTGCTCAAGGTCGCGCGCGAGGACCCGGACCCAGGCGTGCGCGAAGACGCCGTGTTCTGGCTGAGCAACGTCCGTGACCCGCGCGTCGTCGACGTGCTCGCCGACATGGCGGCCAACGCCAATGACCGGGCGATCCAGGAGAAGGCCATCTTCGCCCTGTCGAACACGCGGAGCGAGCGCGCGTCGCAGGTCCTGCGAGACATCGCCCAGAACGACCGCGCCGCGAAAAGCGTCCGGGAACAGGCGATCTTCTGGTTAGGCAACCGTCGTGACTCCGAAGCCACCGAGTTCCTCAAGGGATTGTATGCGCGGCTCACCGACGGTGACCTCAAGGAGAAAGTCCTGTTTTCGGTCTCGAACCAGCGCGCGTCAGGCAGCGGTGCATGGCTGATCGGCATCGCGACCAACGAACGCGAGTCGATCGAACTGCGGAAACAGGCGTTGTTCTGGGCCGGGAATAACCGGGCCGCGACGGTCACGGAGATCGCGGGGCTCTACGATCGTGTCGCTGGCCGTGAAATGAAGGAGCAGATCATCTTCGTCCTGTCGCAGAACAGGGCCGAAGCGGCGGTGGACAAGCTCATGGACATCGCGCGCCGCGACAGCGATCGCGACCTGCGCTCGAAGGCTGTCTTCTGGCTGGGCCAGTCGCGCGATCCGCGCGTGCTGAAGTTCCTGGAGGAGTTGATCAACCGGTGAGACATACAGCGTTGGCCCTGATGGCCTGCGCCGGGATCGTGGTTCCCGGCGCCGCCACGGCCCAGGATGTCCTGTCACGCGTGAACAGCGTGCGCGACGGCGAGGTACGCATGTCCTTTGTCCTGCGGCCCGAAGTCTGCGGATATCGAGACGGCATC
The DNA here is from genome assembly GCA_946887155.1 of uncultured Gemmatimonadota bacterium. The sequence goes on along the minus strand of CAMPKM010000005.1, from coordinate 12,779 downwards.
AGGTACGGTTCCGACCGAAACTACGGAAACTGGTCGGACCGCGGGAACCGGGACGTCGAGTACGACTACGACTGCAGCACCGGTCCCGGGCGGCTCGTGGTCGTGCGCCGCGAAGGTGAGACCACCGACCTGCGATTTTACGTCGGGGGTCGCTGGCGCCCGTCGTCCGCGACCGACCTCGGTATGGTGAGCAGTCGTTCGGCGTCGGATTACCTGATGCGGCTTGCCGAAACGAGCGATGGCAAGGCAGGTCGTGAAGCAATCTTTCCGGCGACGCTGGTGGATAGCGTGACGATCTGGCCATCGCTCATGCGCATCGCGCGCAGTGACAGCAGGCCGAGATCGACCAGGCAGCAGGCCACGTTCTGGCTCGGTCACCTCGCCGAGGAACCTGCCACTCGCGGCCTCACCGAGCTGGTGGGTGATGACACAGTGGATCGTGAAGTTCGCGAGAGCGCCATTTTCGCTCTGTCGCAGCGGCGTGATCGCGAGGGCGTACCGGCGCTCATCAACATCGTCCGCACCAGCCGGGATCCGGAACTCAGGAAAAAGGCGCTGTTCTGGCTGGCGAATTCGCGCGATCCGCGGGCATTGGATCTGATCGAGGAGCTGCTGAACAAACGGTAGTCCGTAAATTCCGGAACTCCAGGCGCCGTCACCGGTCCAACCCGGTGGCGGCGCCTTTGTTCACGCGCCATCGTTCCTGACGCGTCAATGGGGTCGGACTCCATTGATCCCCTAACCTCCGAGCACTGACCTCGATGTCCATTGTCTACCTGAACGGCCAGTTCCTCCGGCGTGAAGAGGCAAAGCTTTCGGTCGACGAACGCGGGTTCTTCTTTGGCGATGGCGTTTACGAGGTGACCCGGGTGGTTCGAGGCCGGCTTTTCGAGTGGGAACGCCATGGCCGCCGGCTCGCGCGGGGACTGAAGGAACTGCGCATCGAGGCCGGGTTGAGCATCGACCGGATCCGGTCGCTGCACGAAGAGCTCATCGGCGAGAACGGGATGACCGAAGGGCAGGGCACGGTTTACCTGCAAATCACCCGCGGCGCCGCCCCCCGAACACATCATTTTCCTCCCGCGGGCACACCGGCGACGGTTTTTCTTTCGGCCTCGTCCTTCAACCCACCTAACGACAAGCGTGCCACGGGCGTCCCGGTCGTCACCTATCCGGATTATCGGTGGTCGCGTTGCGACCTGAAGACCGTGAACCTGCTCCCCGCGGTCATGGCCAAGCAATTCGCCACCGACCACAGCGCGTTCGAGGCGGTGTTCCTGCGTGAGGCCGTCGTTACCGAGGGATCACACACCAACTTCTTCGGTGTGATCGGTGGTGAAGTGCGCACGTATCCGGTGTCGAACTTCATCCTGCCCGGCGTGACGCGCGATGTCGTCGTTGAGATCGCCCACGAGCTGGGCGTACCGGTGTCCGAAACACCGATTTACCGGCACGACATCGCCACGCTCGAGGAAGCGTTCCTCACCGGCACGACGACCGATGTCATGCCGGTCGTTTCCATCGACGGCCAACAGGTCGGTTCTGGCCGGCCAGGAGCGATCACGATGCGGTTGTATGAAGCGCTCGCCAGCCGGCTGGCGAGCGCTTCATACAACCGCATCGTGATCGCTCCTGGCCGGCCAGAACCGACCTGTTGGCCGTCGATGGAAACGACCGGCATGACATCGGTCGTCGTGCCGGTGAGGAACGCTTCCTCGAGCGTGGCGATGTCGTGCCGGTAAATCGGTGTTTCGGACACCGGTACGCCCAGCTCGTGGGCGATCTCAACGACGACATCGCGCGTCACGCCGGGCAGGATGAAGTTCGACACCGGATACGTGCGCACTTCACCACCGATCACACCGAAGAAGTTGGTGTGTGATCCCTCGGTAACGACGGCCTCACGCAGGAACACCGCCTCGAACGCGCTGTGGTCGGTGGCGAATTGCTTGGCCATGACCGCGGGGAGCAGGTTCACGGTCTTCAGGTCGCAACGCGACCACCGATAATCCGGATAGGTGACGACCGGGACGCCCGTGGCACGCTTGTCGTTAGGTGGGTTGAAGGACGAGGCCGAAAGAAAAACCGTCGCCGGTGTGCCCGCGGGAGGAAAATGATGTGTTCGGGGGGCGGCGCCGCGGGTGATTTGCAGGTAAACCGTGCCCTGCCCTTCGGTCATCCCGTTCTCGCCGATGAGCTCTTCGTGCAGCGACCGGATCCGGTCGATGCTCAACCCGGCCTCGATGCGCAGTTCCTTCAGTCCCCGCGCGAGCCGGCGGCCATGGCGTTCCCACTCGAAAAGCCGGCCTCGAACCACCCGGGTCACCTCGTAAACGCCATCGCCAAAGAAGAACCCGCGTTCGTCGACCGAAAGCTTTGCCTCTTCACGCCGGAGGAACTGGCCGTTCAGGTAGACAATGGACATCGAGGTCAGTGCTCGGAGGTTAGGGGATCAATGGAGTCCGACCCCATTGACGCGTCAGGAACGATGGCGCGTGAACAAAGGCGCCGCCACCGGGTTGGACCGGTGACGGCGCCTGGAGTTCCGGAATTTACGGACTACCGTTTGTTCAGCAGCTCCTCGATCAGATCCAATGCCCGCGGATCGCGCGAATTCGCCAGCCAGAACAGCGCCTTTTTCCTGAGTTCCGGATCCCGGCTGGTGCGGACGATGTTGATGAGCGCCGGTACGCCCTCGCGATCACGCCGCTGCGACAGAGCGAAAATGGCGCTCTCGCGAACTTCACGATCCACTGTGTCATCACCCACCAGCTCGGTGAGGCCGCGAGTGGCAGGTTCCTCGGCGAGGTGACCGAGCCAGAACGTGGCCTGCTGCCTGGTCGATCTCGGCCTGCTGTCACTGCGCGCGATGCGCATGAGCGATGGCCAGATCGTCACGCTATCCACCAGCGTCGCCGGAAAGATTGCTTCACGACCTGCCTTGCCATCGCTCGTTTCGGCAAGCCGCATCAGGTAATCCGACGCCGAACGACTGCTCACCATACCGAGGTCGGTCGCGGACGACGGGCGCCAGCGACCCCCGACGTAAAATCGCAGGTCGGTGGTCTCACCTTCGCGGCGCACGACCACGAGCCGCCCGGGACCGGTGCTGCAGTCGTAGTCGTACTCGACGTCCCGGTTCCCGCGGTCCGACCAGTTTCCGTAGTTTCGGTCGGAACCGTACCTGATGCCGTCTCGATATCCGCAGACTTCGGGCCGCAGGACAAAGGACATGCGTACCTCGCCGTCGCGCACGCTGTTCACGCGTGACAGGACATCCTGGGCCGTGGCGGCGCCGGGAACCACGATCCCGGCGCAGGCCATCAGGGCCAACGCTGTATGTCTCACCGGTTGATCAACTCCTCCAGGAACTTCAGCACGCGCGGATCGCGCGACTGGCCCAGCCAGAAGACAGCCTTCGAGCGCAGGTCGCGATCGCTGTCGCGGCGCGCGATGTCCATGAGCTTGTCCACCGCCGCTTCGGCCCTGTTCTGCGACAGGACGAAGATGATCTGCTCCTTCATTTCACGGCCAGCGACACGATCGTAGAGCCCCGCGATCTCCGTGACCGTCGCGGCCCGGTTATTCCCGGCCCAGAACAACGCCTGTTTCCGCAGTTCGATCGACTCGCGTTCGTTGGTCGCGATGCCGATCAGCCATGCACCGCTGCCTGACGCGCGCTGGTTCGAGACCGAAAACAGGACTTTCTCCTTGAGGTCACCGTCGGTGAGCCGCGCATACAATCCCTTGAGGAACTCGGTGGCTTCGGAGTCACGACGGTTGCCTAACCAGAAGATCGCCTGTTCCCGGACGCTTTTCGCGGCGCGGTCGTTCTGGGCGATGTCTCGCAGGACCTGCGACGCGCGCTCGCTCCGCGTGTTCGACAGGGCGAAGATGGCCTTCTCCTGGATCGCCCGGTCATTGGCGTTGGCCGCCATGTCGGCGAGCACGTCGACGACGCGCGGGTCACGGACGTTGCTCAGCCAGAACACGGCGTCTTCGCGCACGCCTGGGTCCGGGTCCTCGCGCGCGACCTTGAGCAGGATGTCGACCACGCCCTCGGTGCGCTTCTGGGCGATCAGGAACACCGCCTTCTTGCGGAGTGCACGGTAGCAGGCATCGCGCCGCGCGAGCGTGCGCTCGAGGATCGGCACGGCCGCCTCGGAGTTCATGTTCAGCAGCGCGTTGAGGGCCATGATGCGCTCGTCGTTGTCATCGTTCTCTGACGGGCAGTTCTGTTGGCCTTGCGATGACGACGAGGAAGAAGACGTGGACGAGGGACTGCGCTGGCCTTGCGCACTCGACACGATTTCCCGCGCGCAGGCTTCGTCGCCGCGGCGTGCCAGCTCGTCGCAGATCCTGATGCGGAGCGAACCGGCGTCACCACGGTTGGCGTTGGAGGTGGGATAGAGGCGATCGAGGTCACGCAGCGCTTCGAGCCCGCTCGACAGGCTGCTGGAGTTTCCGATCCGGTAGAGCGCGAAGGCCTGGTTGTACAGGGCGTCGGCGGCTTGCGTCGTGCGCGGATAGCGCTCCGCAATCCTGGCGAACATCCGCGCGGCGTCGCGGAAATTGCCGTCATCCATGGCCCGTCGCGCTTCCCGCATGTCGGCATCGCCCTGCTGCGAGAAGACGAAACCGGCCGATCCAGATGCCGATGCCTCACGAGAAAACTGTTGCGACGCCGCCTCGTCAGGCATGGCGGCCGTCGCCAGGAGAACCGCGGTGAACATACCGATGGTGCGTTTCATGATGGAGAAATCCTCAGTTGCCGCTCGAAAAACCGGCGGGGATGGAAGAGCGTATGCGGGTGAGCACTTGCTCACGAGCGATCGCGCGGTCGAGCATGTCGCGATCTTCCGCCGGGGCATTGGGGTCGAGTTGGACGATCCGCGCAAGGACGTACTCGAGGTCCTCGAGCAACCGACGACGGCCGGGGTCTTCTCCAGCCGGTGAATCCATTAACAGGCGCGTGCTGGACAGCAGGTCGCGCGCCCATCGCTTCATGGCCGCGTCGGAGGCCGATTCTTCGCTTGCCCGGTACGACGTCAGCATCGCTTCCACGGCCGTGAGATGCTGCACCGACGCGAACTCGTACGTGACGTTGCGAATGGCGGAATCCTGGGCGGGCGTCACGGTGGCAACCGACGGCGCCGGGGTCGCGTCCGACCCGCCACGCAGCCAGTACCCGAGGCCGATGCCGGCCCCCATGATCAACGATGCCGCGACGGCATACCGCATGGGTGACACGCGCGGTCCGATGTGACCGGCCATCCTCGCGGATGACGCCTGACGAGCACGGGTGATGTGCTCCCACATCTCGTCGCGCGGGACATCGGCCGGCGGGCGATGATAGTCGTCCGCGTTTTCCTTCAGCCAGGTTTCGAAGCGTTCTTCACTCATGCGGTCCATGCTCCCGCAAAGTCCGCGAGGACTTCGCGCAACCGGGCCCGAGCCCGGAACAACTGTGCCTTCGACGTGCCCGACTGGATGCCGAGCACCTCGCCGATCTCCTCGTGCGTATAGCCCTCGAGGTCGTGCATCAGGAACACCGTGCGATAACCCTTGGGGAGGTCCTCGATCGCCTTCTTCAGCCGGTCCTTGAGGTCCGGGTCGGCCACCCGGTCCCTCCTACCTAACGATTCGGCCGCGTCCAGCGTGATCTCGCGCGTCCGCAGGCGCCGCACCGAACGGATGCCGTTCAGCGCGACCGACATGGCGATCGTGTAGAGCCATGTGCCGAATGACGATTCCCTCCGGAACGTCGGCAGCCGGTCGAACGCGCGAATAAAGGCCTCCTGGGTGAAGTCCCTCGCCAGCTCGTCATCCCCCGCCACCCGGTAGGCGAGGCGGTACACCCGGTCCACATGGGCGTCGTAGAGCGCGCGTTGTGCCGCGGGATCGCCCTCGATGGCCCGGGCGACGAGCTGGGATTCGGACACTGGGTTGGGTTCGGTTTCCTGCCCCGATCTTCTGAGGCGCCCTTCTGACACAGGCTCTCACCAGAGGGTTTCGTCCAGACAACAGGGGCACGGGGCATGGGGCGTGGTGACAGGGGTGGAAAAATAAGTCGCCGCCCACGAGGTCCGCGAACGGCGACGATACTCGATTTCCCTATGCCCCGTGCCCCAAAAGAAGTGCCCGTCAGGCTTCCTTCTTCTGTCTCTTGGGAGCGATCTCGAGCATGGGAGGCGCGCCGCTCACCACGCAAGACTCCGTCACACGCACTTCGACGACGTCGTCGCGGCTCGGCAGGTCGAACATCACGTTGAGGAGGATCTCTTCGAGAATCGCGCGCAAGCCACGTGCGCCCGTTCCACGCTTGAGTGCCTTCTGCGCAACGGCCCTGAGCGCTGACTCCTCGAACGAGATGCGAACCGTTTCGAGTTCGAAGAGCTTCTGGTACTGCTTGGTGAGCGCGTTCTTCGGCTCCTTCAGGATCCGGACGAGCGACTCTTCGTCGAGGGCTTCGAGCGGGACCACGACGGGCAGGCGGCCGACGAATTCCGGAATCAGTCCATACCGAAGCAAGTCATCCGGCTCGATCTCGGCGAACGGATTCTTCGTCACCAGCTTCGCCTTGCCGTTCTGCAACTCTTCCCGACTGAATCCAATCTGTTTCCGCCCGACGCGGGTCTCGATGATCTTGTCGAGGCCATCGAAGGCACCGCCGCAGATGAACAGGATGTCCTTCGTGTTGATCTGGATGTACTCCTGCTGCGGATGCTTCCGGCCGCCCTGTGGCGGCACCGAGGCGATGGTGCCCTCGAGGATCTTGAGCAGGGCCTGCTGTACCCCTTCGCCGGAGACGTCTCTCGTTATGCTCGGGTTCTCCGACTTGCGGGCGATCTTGTCGAGCTCGTCGATGTAGACGATGCCGCGCTCGCACTCGGCGACGTTGAAGTCACCCGCCTGGAGCAGTCGCACAAGGATGTTCTCGACATCCTCACCGACGTAGCCGGCCTCGGTCAGCGTCGTGGCGTCGGCAATCGTGAACGGAACGTCGAGGATCCGGGCCAGCGTCTGGGCCAGGAGCGTCTTGCCGACGCCCGTCGGGCCAAGCAGGAGGATGTTGCTCTTGTCGAGCTCCACCTCGTTGTCGCGGGCCGAGCCGGAATTGATGCGCTTGTAGTGGTTATAAACGGCAACGGCCAGGGCCTTTTTGGCATGCTCCTGGCCGATCACGTACTGGTCCAGAATGTCCTTGATCTCCGTCGGCGTGGGGACCTGGGTGATCGCCTCGGCGACCTCCTTTTCCTCGTCCTCCGCCAGGATCTCGTTACACAGCGCGATGCACTCATTACAGATGTAAACCGAGGGCCCGGAGATGAACTTCCTCACCGAGTCCTTGGATTTTCCGCAGAATGAACAGCGCAGGTGTTTGTCGTGACTCATCGACTGAATGACTGGGAAAGCATCACTGGTGATTCAGACCCGGGAAACGCCCCTGCAGTCACCGATCACCGTTCACCGATCCATACCCCCAAAATGACGCCCGGGGCCACCCCCAAGCAATCGCAAGAGGGGTGCCAATTTTGACACCCCTCCCGAGCCAAATGGTTACGATTTGTGATCTTAGCCCGCCATCGCGGGTGTACGAGGTCCCGACTCCACCTCGGCGCGGTTCGCCACGATGTTGTCGATGATCCCGTACTCCTTGGCCTCTTCGGCGGACATGAATCGATCGCGATCCACGTCGCGCTCGACCTGCTCCAGTGGACGTCCGGTATGGCGGCCCATGAGCTCGTTCATCTTCGATCGCAGGTACAGGATTTCCTTCGCCTGGATCTCGATGTCGGCGGCCGTCCCCTGATACCCGCCGGACGGCTGGTGAATCATGATCCGCGAGTGTGGCAGGGCGGCGCGCTTTCCGGTGTGGCCCGAGGCGAGAAGGAAAGCGCCCATGCTGGCGGCCAGGCCCATGCAGATCGTGTTCACCGGCGACTTCAGGAACTGCATCGTGTCGTAAATGGCCAGTCCGGCCGACACCGAACCGCCCGGCGAATTGATGTACAGGTGGATGTCGCGCTCAGGATTGTCGGCGTCGAGGAACAGGAGCTGCGCAATGATGATGTTCGCGACGTCGTCGTTGATGGGCGTGCCGAGGAACACGATACGGTCCATCAGCAATCGGCTGAAGATGTCGTACGAGCGTTCGCCACGGCTGGAGCGCTCGATCACATAAGGCGGATAAATCGAAGGCATGATGCAGTCCTGACTGGAAAAGGATTGGCGAACCAGTGCTGTCACTCACCAACTAATCAACTCGCTCAACTCACTCCACTGTATTCTGCTCAAACAACCACTTGAAGACTTTCTCCTCGGTGATGCCCCGTTCGATTTCTTTCAGGCGTCCTGCCTTTTGTAGTGAGGCATAGAGCTGGCCCGCGTCAGTGCCGCGACGCGCGGCGAGTTCGGTGATGCGGTCATCCAGCTCGCTTTCGGACGAGGTGAGCTTTTCCCGTTCGGCAAGCGTCTCGACGACGAGGTCACGCCGGACCTGGCGTTCGGCCATCGGGCGGAACCGCTGCACGAAGGGTTCGCGTTCCGCCTCCGGCACCTGGTACGCCTCGATGTAGGCGCCCACCATCTGGTTTACCCAGCTTGGCGGAACATCGAAGGGATTCGCTCCGATGATTTCGTCGACCAGTTTCTGCCGTACCTCGGCGTCTGCCTCACGAGTCGCGTCATTCGTCAGGTCCTCGCGCACCGCGTTCCGTAACGCGTCGACCGAATCGAACTCGCCGATCTCGCGCGCGAAGGCGTCGTCGAGTTCGGGTATCGCTTTTCGCTTCGCGTCGGCGAGCGTGACGCGAACGGTCTTGGTCTTCGACCGCTGCGACTCGTCGGGAAAATCATCCGGCCATTTCACCGGCCGCTCGGCCGTTTCTCCTGGCGTGAGCGTCATGATCAGTTCTTCGATGCCGGCAATTGCCTGTCCGCCGCCGAGGACCAGCCGGTATTCCTTGCCCTCGGGAATGGTGCCGTCTTCCTCGGCGGTCGCGAGCATCACGGTCACCATGTCCTGCTCGACCGGCTTTTCGTCGATCGGTGTCCACGTGGCGCGCTGCTCGCGCATCGAATCGATCTGCTCCTGAACCAGCTCGTCAGTGATCGGGCGAGCGGTGCGGGTAACGCGGAAGCCCTGCGTGCGCGGCAACTCGACCTTCGGTTGCACTTCCAGGTGGAGTTCGAAGCTCAGGGCCTGCCCTTCGCTGAACTTCACGTCGTGCACGTGAGGTTGTGCGGCGAGCTTCACGTCTGTCTCGCCGACCACCTGCTTGTACGCTTCCTGGATGAGCGACTCGACGGCCTCCTGCCGGATGGCGTCGCCGAAGCGCTGGCGGATCATCGCCGGGGGAGCCTTGCCTGGCCTGAAGCCGGGAAGTCGCGCCGACGATGCGTAACGACGCGCGGCCTTGTCTTCGGCCTGTTTCACCATGTCGGCCGGAACTTCAACCTGCAGGAGGCGCTCCACGCCGTCCGATTTCTTTTCTGTGACCTGGAGGTTCATCAAAGGGGTCTTTCCCGGGTACGCGTTCAGTGCCCTGAAAGGTAACGGGAGGGGAAGCGTTCATGCATCGCATCCTGGTGGTGTTGGCCCTCGTGGCGGGGATAGTGTCCCCGTTGCGGGCGCAACGCGTCGCCATCGATTCCGTGTCTGCGGGCGACTCGACCGTTCGCCACATCGTGAAGCTGCGCGATGGGTCGACGCTCGTTGGGCTGGTTGCTGCCGTGACGGTGGACTCGGTCCGCATGCGCCTGGCGCAGGGGGAGTTCATCCTGGCGCGGGCCGGTATCGCCGAAGTCCGGGAGGTTCCGGCGTCGAGCCTGCGCAACGGCGAGTACTGGTTCGAGAACCCACACTCGACGCGACTGCTGTTTTCGTCGACCGCATTCCCGCTCGAAAAGGGAACCGGGTACTACTCGAACGCATGGCTCTTCATGCACACGTTCGCCGTTGGCCTGACTGACCGGTTCACGATTGGCGGCGGCGCCACCACCATCCCCGGTATCAGCCTGGCCGACAACCTGTTTTACCTGTTGCCGAAGTACACCCTCCTGCGTGGCGAACGGACGAACGTGGCGTTAGGTGCGTTGATGGGGTTTTTCCCCTTCAACAGCGACGTCAACGATGATGTCACGTCGGCCGGGCTGGTTTACCTGGTCGGCACCACGGGAAACCGCGAGTCCAACGTGTCCCTCGGCGTAGCGTGGGGTTATGCCGATCAGGACCCGACCGACAAGCCCGGCTTCATGCTTGGCGGACAGGGGCGGATCAGCCGGCGTATCTCGCTGATCTCGGAGAACTGGTTCATTCCCATTGGCGGCGAGACCGAGGGCGTCATCTCCTACGGCGTTCGTTTCCTCGGCGAAACCCTGAGCGTCGACCTCGCCTGGGTGTCGTTGTTAGGCTCGGCGGACATCAGCGCGCCCTGGCTCGGTTTTGCCTTTCGGTTCTGACCTCGAAAAGCGTGAAGTGGTTGTATCGGTATGAGTACCGGGCCGTACTGGTACCTCTACGAGATCCAGTGACCGATAACCACTACTGGTCTGCTCCTTCCCGAACGAGCGTTGCAACGATCTTTGCCGAACTGAGAACGCCCGGGATCCCGGCGCCGGGATGCGTCCCCGCACCAACGAAATAGAGATTGGGAATGTCTTCGCTTTGCGCGTGAGGCCGGAACCATGCTGACTGCCGCAAGAGGGGCTGCACGGAAAACGCGTTCCCGAGTTCGCTGTTCAATTCGTCGCGGAAATATCGCGGATCGATGTGAGACTCGGTCACGATGTGCCGCGAAAGGCCGGGGAGCAGCCTGGACTCGAGGTGCCTGACGATCCGGTCGCGATACGACGGCGCTACAGACGCCCAGTCGATCCCTGAGGCAAGGTTCGGAACGGGCGACAATACATACCACGCATCACACCCCGGTGGAGCGAGCGAAGGGTCGGTCGCGGTCGGCCGGTGCAGGTAGAGCGAAAAATCATCGGCGAGGTGTCCACGCTGGAACACGTCATCGAGCAGCGCGCGATACCTCGGTCCAAGGAGTATCTCGTGATGGGCAATGTCATCGTATCGGCGGTTCGTGCCGAAGTAGAACACGAACAGCGACATGCCGTGTCGGTAGCGTGACAACTTGCGGTCGGAATTCTTCCGGCGAATGCCGGCCGGCACCAGGTCGCGGTACGTCCGCACCACGTCACCGTTACTGACGACGGCATCAACCGGCATACGGTTGCCCGACGCGGATTGAACCGCCGTCGCACGCCCGTTCCGGACCTCGATCGCGGAGACCTCGGTGCCGGTGCATAACGTCCCACCCATCTGCGTGAAAAGCGTGACGAGGGCATCGATCACCGCAACCGTCCCGCCTTTCGCGTACCAAACCCCCCACCGCCGCTCGAGCTCGAGAATGAGGCCGTAGATCGCCGGACTGTCGAATGGATTTCCCCCGATGAGCAGCGGGTGAAAACTGAGAAGCTGGAAGATCCTGTCGTCGACGACCTCGCTTTCGACCATCCTGGCGACCGATTGCCAGGACCGGGTGCGCAGGAGCGGCGGCAGGGCGCGCACCAGCGGACCTAACGAGTCGAATGGCTGGTCGATCAGCGGAAACGCTTCGTCGAAGATCTGGCGCGACCGAGCGGCAACCCGGCGGTAACCGTCCACGTCGACCGGACTCAGTCGCGCGATTTCCGATTCCCGCCGTGACTCATCTGCCCCCCAGTCGATACTCGATCCATCATCGAACCGGACGCGGTAGAAAGGGTCCAGGGGAACAAGCGTCGCGAACTCTTCCAGCCTGCGACCGGCCAATGCAAACAGCTCTTCGATCAATTGCGGGGCCGTGATGATCGTTGGTCCCATGTCGAAGGTGAAGCCATCCTGCCGCCGCACGCCGGCGCGGCCCCCGGTCTGGTGACGCTTCTCGAGAATCGTGACCTCATGTCCATCGGCCCGAAGCCGGATCGCGGCAGCCAGTCCACCAAATCCGGCGCCGATGACGGCAATCTTCACGCCGCGGTCGGCGCGGTCATGTTGCCAGCGGCGGCCAGGCGACGGCCGCGCCAGGCGATCAAGGCCGGCACCAGCATTGCCGCACTGCCTGACGCCGCTGCCCACCAGAACCCATCGCGCAGGCACAGTGCCACCGGCATGATGCCGTTCGCGAGGTAGAGGACGATTGGCAGGGCGGAATCGGTCATGTCCGCCTGGACGCGCGTCGGTGGAATCATCGCGAGCATGACGCGGGCGATGACGGTCGCCGTGACCAGCCATCCCAGCCAGTTGCTCAAGGGCATTCCATAGAAGACATCGCGTGTGAAGAAGACATTCAGCCAGCCCGGCCACCCGCGGAACATCTCACCGTTCCCCCACGCCCAGTGCCCTGTCCCTACCATCGCGGGGTCCATCGAGATGTCCCAGGCGACCATCAACAGGCCCGCGCCCAGCGCCCATCGCCATTTCGTTCCGCCATCATCCCGCGCCCGCGCCAGTCGTGCCACGATCACGATCGAGCCGAGCAGCATGTAGAACCAGGAGATCGGAATCGGGAACGGGACCAGGCCGAAGACGCGATAACCGAGCATCTCCGAATACGCGTAATCGCCGAAGGGAAGGCCCACCGATGTCCCGAGGACTTCGGCGCCGAGTGCCAGGACAGAACTCGTCAGGCACAACGTGAGGGCGAGACGCCAGGCGGTGGCCCAGGCGGTGAAGGTGATCGCGGCCAGCGCGCCGAGGAGGACATAGGTCGGGCCCGCGAATCGATACGAGA
>CAMPKM010000004.1 GCA_946887155.1 uncultured Gemmatimonadota bacterium | reverse complement strand
ACGCCCGTCCGGTGACGTCGACGGGACGAACACCACCCTCGCAGAAACTCGTCATCAAATCGCGTATGCCGTCGAGGTTTTCGAGCAACATCTTGTGCTGGATCCTGATGTGCGAGTCCCGTGCCTCATCATAGCTGGCGCGGAAGTAACCCAGAACAGGTCCGGTGTCGATGCCCTTGTCGATGCGCAGCACGGTCATACCGACGCGCTCCAGGTCGTTGGAAGCCAGCGCCCAGAAACACCCGTGCGCGTTCCGGTACTCCGGGCAGATACCTGGATGGAAGACCACCGTGCCGCACTGCGCCAGCGAGAAGACCTTGTCCGACAGGATGTTCTTGCATAACGCGATGATGAGGTCCGGTCGGGCATCCGCGATGAACGACCGGCTTTCGACTGAATTCGGGGATGCAACATCCAGTCGTGGAGGCGATGGTGCCGGCGTCGGGTATTTTGCCTGCAGGTCGCCGAGCCGGCTGGCGAGCCACTCCGCATCCTGAGTCGCCAGCCGAAGCCGGTAGAAGAGCCGGAAGGCGAGAACATCCAGGAGCCTCACGGCACCAATCCGCCGCCATTCGCGACGAAGCCGACGCCAGAGGATCTGTCGCGGCTCGTGAATCACGACTATACCGGCGAGCGTCGCCCAACTCGCCAACCACCTCGAAACCCCGTCGACGTGCAGCGGGGCATCGTGGTGGGCCAGCAGCACAATACGCAGGCGCTCCTCACTGTTTGACCGGATCGTCATTTTTCCGAAAAGGGGTCAGACACCATTTACAGGGACGACGGAGACGGATGTACTTCCCGGAAAATGGAGGATCCTCCCGGGTGACCTGGCCACGTTGCGGGCGTCGTTCAGCGGGACCGCTTGCTCTGGATCTGCAGTCCCGTTATTCCTGAATACGACCGGTAGCGTCACCTCGGTGCCGCTACCGAAAAAAAACTGACCCGTGGCGATTTCAGGCAAATTGCGGCCACGTAAAACAACTCGCTAAAGCGCCAGCCCGGTGCTTACGCCTCGGGCAAATTTTGTATCCGGGATCCCGTTGACTAGAAACGACTTAGCCAGGAATCCATCCGCCTACCTGGACGCCCTCGACCGGCGCGTCCTGGTCTATGACGGAGCGATGGGCACGAGCATCCAGCGTTACAAACTGACCGCGGACGACTTCGGCGGCAAAGCCCTCGAAGGATGCAACGATCATCTCGTATTGACGCGCCCGGATGTCATCCGGGAAATCCACGAGTCGTTCATGGCAGCAGGGTGCGATGTACTGGAAACGTGCACGTTCCAGTCGACGCCCCGGCGCCTGGAAGAGTGGGGCCTGCTCGACAAGGCGCGCGACATCAACGTCCAGGCCGCCCGGCTCGCCCGTGAAGCCGCTGATCGTTATGCAACACCAGACCGTCCGCGATTCGTGGCTGGTTCGATCGGCCCGACCGGACTCCTTCCGTCCAGCAGCGACCCGGTCCTTTCCGATACCACGTACGAGGAACTGCTGGACCAGTATTACCAGCAGGCCAAGTACCTCGTCGAAGGCGGCGTGGACGTCCTGCTGGTCGAGACGGCGCAGGACATCCTCGAGGTGAAAGCCGCCCTCGCCGGGTTCGAAAAGCTCTTCGCGGAACTCGGCCGGCGCGTGCCGGTCCAGGCCCAGGTCACGCTCGACACCAGCGGCCGGATGTTGTTAGGCACGGACATCGCCAGTGCGATGACGACGCTGGAGTCGCTCCGCGTCGACGTCCTGGGGTTGAACTGCTCGACGGGCCCCGAGCACATGCGGGAACCGATCCGGTACCTCACCGAACACGCGACGCGCCCGGTGTCCTGCATCCCGAACGCGGGGCTGCCCCTCAACACGGGAACCGGCGACGCGGTCTACCCGCTCGAGCCGGAACCGATGGCCACGATGCTCGCCGAGTTCGTCCGCGACTTCGGCGTCAGGATCGTGGGCGGCTGCTGCGGCACGACTGCAGAGCACCTGCAAGCGGTGTGTCGCGAGATCGATGCCCTCGGGGTCAGGGCGGTCCCGCACACCCAGACTGATGGTCTCGAACGTCCTGATTCCCGATTCCCGATTCCCGATTCCCGGATCCCCGATTCCCGATTCCCGATTCCCGATTCCCGGATTCCCGAATCCCGTCGCCACGCGGTGCCCCGTCTGTCATCGGCAATGCGCGCCATCACCATGCGCCAGGATCCCGCCCCGCTCCTCGTCGGAGAACGGGTGAATTCGCAGGGTTCGCGCAAGGTGAAGCGCTTTCTCCTCGCCGATGACTACGACGGCATTCTCGACGTCGCCCGTGAACAGGCCGAGTCCGGCGCGCATGTCCTCGACGTGTGCGTCGCACTCACCGAGCGTGCCGACGAAGCCGAGCAGATGGCGAAGGTCGTGAAGCTGCTCTCGATGAGCGTCGAGTCGCCGCTGATGATCGACTCGACCGAGGCCGGCGTCATCGAAGCCGCGCTCGAGCACGTTCCCGGCCGCGCGATCATCAACTCCATCAACATGGAGAACGGCCGCAAGCGTATCGACGCGGTCGTGCCGCTGGCGAAGAAACACGGCGCGGCGCTCGTCGCGCTCACCCTCGACGAAGTCGGCATGGCGAAAACGCGTGATCGGAAGCTCGAGATCGCGAAGAAGATCCATGACATCGTCGTGAACGAGTACGGGCTCACATCAGGGGACCTGGTCTTCGACGCCTTGACCTTCACGCTGGCCACCGGCGACGCCGAATGGATCGAGTCGGCGAAGGAAACCATCGAGGGCATCCGGCTCATCAAGCGCGAACTGCCAGGCGTCTTCACCATCCTCGGCGTCTCCAACGTCAGCTTCGGCCTGTCGGCCGGGGCGCGCGCCGTGCTGAACTCGGTGTTCCTGCATCATTGTGTGCAGGCTGGACTGGACGCGGCGATCGTGAACCCCGCCCACGTCACGCCGTATGCCGAGATCCCGCCCGGCGAGCGCACGCTCGCGGACGATCTCGTCTTCAACAAGCGGCCGGACGCATTGCAGCGGTTCATCGAACACTTCACGCAGGCCGAAGGCGGCAGTGCAGCGGCCGAAGTGACGCGCGTGGATCCCACGATAGGCATGACGCCCGACCAACGCGTGCACTGGATGATCGTCCATCGCAAGAAGGATGGGATCGAGGAGTCGCTCGATGCCGCCGGCGTTCGCGAAGCTCCGGTCCGTGTCCTGAATGACGTCCTGCTCCCTGCGATGAAGGAGGTCGGCGACAAGTTCGGCGCCGGTGAACTGATCCTGCCATTCGTGCTGCAGTCGGCTGAAGTGATGAAGAAGGCCGTGAAGCACCTCGAGCAGTTCCTCGAACGTTCCGAGGGATACACGAAAGGCCGCGTGGTGCTCGCCACCGTGTACGGCGACGTCCACGACATCGGCAAGTCACTGGTCAACACGATCCTCTCCAACAACGGCTACACGGTATTCGACCTCGGCAAGCAGGTGCCGGTGAACACGATCATCGACAAGGCGATCGAAGTGAACGCCGATGCGATCGGCTTGTCGGCGCTCCTGGTAAGTACGTCGAAGCAGATGCCGATCTGCGTGCAGGAACTGGACAAGCGGGGGTTGAGCGTCCCCGTGCTGATCGGTGGCGCGGCAATCAACCGGCGGTTTGGCCGGCGTACGCTGTTCGTCGAGGGCGAGCGCGCCTACGGCCCGGGAGTGTTCTACTGCAAGGACGCCTTCGAGGGACTGGACACGGTCGAGGCGCTGATGGACGTGCCTAACCGCGCGACGCTGGTGAGGAAACTCGTCGACGAAGCACGCCGGGACGTGTTCCTCAACACTGCCATGGGCAAGGAGGATCGGGGGGGCACGACCGACACGCAGCGCAGTTCGGTCTCGGCTTCGAATCCCATTCCGTCGCCGCCCGCCTGGGGCGTGCGCGTGCTTCGCGACATCCCGCTCGATGAAGTCCTTGAACTCCTCGACCTGGATGAACTGTACCGGTTGCAATGGGGTGGTCGCGGTTCCGGCGAGGCGTACCAGGCATCGGTGCGCGACGTGTTCGCCCCCACGCTGGCCCGCTTGCGTGATGACGCGATGACCCGGGGCTGGCTCCAGCCGCAAGCCGTGTACGGGTACTTCCCCGTGCAGTCCGACGGGAACAGCGTGATCGTGTACGATCCAGCGGCGCTGGAGAGCGACGGAGGAGCGCGTCGCGAGGTGGCCCGTCTCTCGTTCCCCAGGCAGGAGGGTCGCGAGCGCCTTTGCCTGGCCGATTACTTCCGCTCGGTCGAATCAGGCGATGTCGACGTACTGCCCTTGCAGATCGTGACGGTCGGCGACGCCGCCGCGCGCCGGTTCGATGAGCTCCAGGCGGCCGGCGAGTACTCCGAGGCGTATTTCGTGCACGGCCTGGCCGTCGAGGCGGCGGAAGCCGTGGCCGAATGGCTGCATCGCCGGATTCGCAGCGAGCTTGGCGTGCCGGCCGGACGCGGCAAGCGCTACTCGTGGGGATATGGGGCCTGCCCCGACCTCGATGACCACGCGGTGGTCTTCCGGCTCCTACCGGCCGAATCTGCGTTAGGCATGTCGTTGACCAGCGCGTTCCAGCTCGTGCCGGAGCAGAGCACGGCCGCCATGATCGTCCATCACCCCGAAGCGAAGTATTACAGCATTCGCGGCGAAGGCTCCGCTGAAGTCGACCGCCAGAAGCGGGAAACGGTGGGAACGGCCGATTCCCGAATCCCGATTCCCGATTCCCGGTGACGGTGCGCTCGGCTCTTCTCGAACGCCTCCTGGATCCCGAAAGCGTCGTCGTCTTCGACGGCGCGATGGGAACGATGCTCTATGCCCGCGGCGTGTTCATCAACCAGTGTTACGATGAGCTCAATACGCGCGCGCCCGACCTCGTGCGGGCGGTGCACGCCGAATACGCGAAGGCCGGCGCCGAGGTCCTCGAGACCAACACGTTCGGGGCGAATCGTCCCAAGCTGACCCAGTACGGCCTCGAAGGGCAGGTGGCCACGTTCAACCGCGCCGCGGCGCAGCTGGCGCGCGACGTGGCCGGCGAGACCCACCTCGTCGCCGGAGCCATCGGACCGTTAGGCGTTCGCCTCGAACCGTTCGGGCCCACCAGCCTCGACGAGGCGCGAACCGCGTTCGCCGAACAGATGACCGCGCTCAGGGAAGGGGGCGCCGATCTCTTTATCATCGAGACGTTCGGTGACCTCGACGAGATCGCGCAGGCAGTGAAGGCGGCGCGCGACGTCGACCCGACCATGCCGGTCGTCGCACAGATGACCATCGGTACCGATGGTCGCACCCCGTTCGGCGCGTCGGCGGAAGACGTCGCCGGCTGGCTGGACGGACTCGGCGCCGACGTGATCGGGTTGAACTGCTCGGTCGGGCCACAGGGCATCCTCGAGGGCATCGAGCGCATGGTGCACGTCACGCGGCGGAAGCTGAGCGCGCAACCTAACGCCGGAATGCCGCGCGAGGTCGGCGGGCGCGCGATGTACATGGCCAGCGCCGAATACATGGCCACCTACGCCAGGCACCTCGTCCAGGCCGGCGCGCGGATCGTCGGCGGCTGCTGCGGGACGACCCCGGAACACATCCATGCCATTGCCGAAGGCGTCAGGCCGCTGGCACCCCGACTGGGACTGTACCGATCGAGAGGCCACGCGTCGCAGGCCATGGGAACGGCCGAGGCTCCGCCTGCCGGCCAGGACTCACCTGCGCGCGACTCACGAGTCGCGACTCACGAGTCACGCGCGGTCGAGTCCATTCCCTTCGCCGCTCGCTCGAGATGGGCGGCAAAGCTCGCAGCGCGGGAATTCGTGACATCGGTCGAGATCGTGCCCCCGCGCGGCGTGAATGCCGACCGGATGCTCGCTGACGTCGGGTTGCTCAAGGCGGCCGGCGTCGACGCGGTGAATGTTCCCGACGGTCCGCGCGCGCAGAGCCGCATGGGCGCGGTGATGACCAGCCTCCTCATCGAGCAGCGCGTCGGCATCGAGACCGTCACCCACTACTGCTGCCGCGACCGCAACCTGCTCGGGATGCTCAGCGACTTGCTGGGCGCATCGGCGGTCGGGTTGCGCAACATCCTGCTCATCACCGGCGATCCGCCCAAGATGGGCCCGTACCCCGACGCGACGGCCGTCTTCGACATCGATTCCATCGGCCTTACGAACCTGGTGCGGCACCTGAACGAGGGACTCGACCCGGGCGGCAACCCGATCGGGGAGCCGACTCGTTATGCGATCGGCGTGGGCTGCAACCCCGCCGCGCTGGACCCGCAGATCGAGTTGAAGCGGTTCATGTACAAGGTCGAGGCTGGCGCCGAGTTCGCCGTGACGCAGCCGGTGTTCGACGTCGCCCAGCTCGAACGCTTCCTCCGGGAGATCGACAGCGTCCGCATTCCGGTGGTCGCCGGGATCTGGCCGCTCGTCTCGGCACGTAACGCCGAATTCCTCGCCAACGAGGTACCTGGCGTCGTGGTGCCGGAGGCCGTCCTGCACCGCATGCGACAGGCGAACGAGCGCTCAAAAGAACACGCGGTGGCCGAGGGCATCGCGATCGCCCGGGAAATGCTCAGCCAGGTCCGCGACACGGTGAGCGGGGTACAGGTTTCGGCGCCGTTCGGCAAGGTTGACCTCGCCCTTCAGGTGTTCGCCGGTACTTTGTAATTCGTTATGTTGTAAGAGTTTACCCAACAAAGCTCACAGTCGTCCTAGAGAACCACCCCCGGGGTCCGCCCCGGAACCGTGCACTGGGATTTGAGCATATTGCAACTCCGATCCCGGCACCTCGCTTCGATCTTTCGTTAGGCCTCTCACCGACCCGTTCGTCGACGGATGATCCTGCTCATCACGGCTGCAGTCGCATTTTCCCTGCTGGTGCTGGCGTGGGTCATATACCCTGCCGCCATGCGGCTCAGGGCGGGTTCGACTCGGGCCGAAGCCGTGGAAACGGGCGGGCCAGACGAACGCGTCGCGGTGATTCTTGCGACCCGCGATGATCCCGCATTTGCCGTGACGCGGGTGCAGAACCTGCGCGCGAACGACTATCCCGAGTCCCTGCTCCGTGTCGTGGTCGGCGTTGATGTCAATTCGATGTTTCCACTCGACGCCTATCGGCAGGTGCTGGCCGGTCTCGCCGACGTCGTTCCGGGTGATGCGGGTGGCGGCAAGGCGTTGACCCTGAACGCTGCCGTGCGCACCGCGACTGGCGCAGACGTGCTGGTGTTTGCCGACGTTGGCCAGGAGTTCAATCGAGAAGCGATCGGGATTCTCGTCGCTGCCCTGCGTGACGGCACACGCGGGGCCGCCACCGGCCGCTATACGCACGGTCGTCAGGATGGCATCATGTCCGCCTACGCCGACCTCGAGGCGCTGATTCGATCGGGGCAATCAGCTGGCCGCAGCGTGGTTTCGGCAACCGGCGCGATCCTCGCCCTCAGGCCGGCACTCTGGAAGGACATGCCGGCCGGCCTCATTTGCGACGACCTCTTCACCGGACTCTCCGTCGTCAGGCAGGGATCGCGCGTCGTGTTCTGCCCCGAAGCCGTGGCGTACGACCCGCGCACCTTCACGCGCGACCAGCAGTTCGCGCGGCGCGTGCGCACGCTCACGGGGCTGATCCAGTACTGCATGATTGCCCCCGCCGCGCTGTTCCCATGGAGCAACCCGGTCTGGGGGCACTTCTTCATCCACAAGATCCTGCGATTGCTCACGCCGCTGTTGTTCGCCGTCGCTGTGGTCTCGGCCGGCGCCTGGCTCGTTCCCCGCGCACCCTTCGTGGTGATCGGCGCGGTAGCGGCGGCGGCAGGTATCGCCGGGGCGATCTGGCTGTTTTCTCCCGAGAAGTTCCGGAAGCTGCGCGACCACGTCATCTGGGCGTTCCGCCTCATGCTCGTGCCGATCCTCGCGATTGCCAATGGCATTCGCGGTCGCTGGTCCGTCTGGGGCCCCACGCCCCAGGTGCGCGCTACCCCGCACCCGGGCGCCTGACGATGTGTGGCATCTGCGGCGTGGCATTCCCGGCTGGTTCGAACCGGCGGCTGGATCGTGCGCTGATCGAACGCATGAACAGCACCATCGCCCATCGGGGTCCGGACGGTGAAGGCATCTTCGTGCAGGACGGCATCGGCCTCGGTCATCGGCGGCTGAGCATTGTCGACGTCGCCCTGGGCGCGCAGCCCATGTCGGTCCGGGATGGCGCCGTCCAGATGATCTACAATGGGGAGATCTACAACCACCCGACGCTGATGCCGGAGCTCAAGGCCGCCGGCGTGCAGTACCGGACGCGTTCGGACACCGAGACCATCCTGCACCTCTACGAACGCGACGGGCGGGAGATGCCGAGGCACCTGCGCGGCATGTTCGCGTTCGCGATCTGGGACGCCCGTTCGCGCGAGTTGCTACTGGCACGCGACCGACTCGGCGTGAAGCCCCTGTACTACGTCCACACCGATGACGGCTCGCTCTTCTTCGCGTCGGAGATCAAGGCGTTGCTGGCCGGTGGCGCGGTGCAACCGTCGCTCAACCTCGCTGCGTTCCCGGATTACCTCGCCAACCACGGCACCTGCGGCGAGGACACGCTCTTCGAGGGCGTGAAACGACTTCCCCCGGGCCACACGCTCGTCTGGAAGGACGGCCGCATCCGGATCGACCGCTACTGGTCATTGAGCTTCAACCCGTCCGCCATCGACCAGCGCGCCGATCGCGTCCTCATCGACGAGTACCGGGAACGTTTCCGCGAGTCAGTGCGGCTCCGCCTGATGGCCGACGTCCCGTTAGGCATGTTCCTGTCCGGCGGTATCGATTCGGCGTCGATAACGGCCATGATGAGCACGCTCGTGAACGACCCAATCAGGACCTTCTCGGTGGCCTTTGCCGAGCGAGAGGCGAACGAGCTGGCGTACGCGCGGCTGGTGGCGTCGAGGTACCGGACGGACCATCACGAGATCGTCGTCACGCCCGAGCAGTTCTTCGGGGCCCTGCCCACGCTCGTCTGGCACGAAGACGAGCCGATTGCCCATCCCTCCAGCATCGCCCTCAACTTCGTGTCCCGCCTGGCCGCCGAGCGGGTGAAGGTCGTGCTCACCGGCGAGGGAAGCGACGAAACGTTAGGCGGCTATGGCCGGTACCGTTACACCATCTGGAACCTCATGCTCGGCCGCACAGCGCGGGCCGTCACCGGGTCCGCCGGTCACCGACTCGGCTCCGCGATCGTCGAACGGTTGCCGCGTGGTTCGCGGTGGCAGGCACGGCTCCGACGGACCGCACTGAGCCGGCCCGCGACGCTCGACGACCTGTACTTCGACAACTTTGCCGTCTTCGACCGGCGCGCGATCCGCGCGCTCCTGGCCCCCGCCCATCGCGAGACGCTCGGCCACATCGATCCGTATGCCGTCGCACACGAACTGCTGCGCACGACCGATGCCGGATCCACGCTCAACCAGTTGCTCCACGTCGACCTGTTCACCTACCTGCACGAGCTGCTGATGAAGCAGGACCAGATGAGCATGGCCGCGTCGATCGAGAGTCGCGTGCCGTTCCTGGATCATCCGCTCATCGAGTTCACGGCCACGTTGCCCGAACGGCTCAAGCTGCGAGGCGGCACGACCAAGTATGTCCTGCGCGAGGCAATGCGCGACTTTCTCCCGCCCGAGATCCTCTCCCGCAGCAAGATGGGGTTTCCGGTGCCGGTGGGGCGCTGGTTCCGCGAGGCGTACACCGGTTGGTTGAACGAGTTCGTCCTGGGAGAGCGCGCCAACGCCCGCGGCCTCTTCGATCCAGCGGCCACGCGCACGCTCGTGGCCGAACATGCGTCGCGCGAGCGCGACCACACCGAGCGGTTGTGGGCGCTCGTCAACGTCGAGCTCTGGCACCGCATCTTCGTCGACGGCGAGTCGCCGGAGGACGTCGGCCTGACCGCGCCGGCCCTCGCAGCCGCCGCCCGTTAGTGCACCTGCTCTGGCTGAAGACGGAGCTGCTCCACCCGATCGACAAGGGTGGACGCATCCGGACCTACAGCATGCTGCGCGCCCTGAAGCGGCGCCACCAGGTCACGTACCTCACGCTCGATAATGGGCTGGCGGCACCTGACGCGGCGGCCAGGGCCCTGGAATACTGTCACGAACTGATTCGCATTCCCTTCGTCGAAGCCCCGCGCGGCTCGCCGCGGTTCTGGATGGAACTGGCCGCCAACCTCGGGTCGTCGCTGCCTTACGCGGTATCGAAGTATCGATCGGACGCGATGCGTCGCGCCATCGAAGACGCCGTGCGCACCCGGGCCATCGACGTCGTGGTCTGCGATTTCCTGTTTCCGAGCCAGAACGTTCCCGATCGGCTGCCCTGCCGAACGGTACTCTTCCAGCACAACGTCGAGGCGGCGATCTGGAAGCGACACGCGGACGTCCGCACGAGCGCACCGGGAAAGGCGTACTTTCGCGAGCAGTGGCGGCGCATGGCCCGCTTCGAACGGCAGGAGTGCCGCCGCTTCGACCAGGTCGTGGCCGTGTCCCGAACCGACGCGGCGGCCATCGAACGGGAGTACGGTCTCGAGAACGTCGCGGACGTCCCGACCGGAGTGGACATCGACTACTTCCGTCCGGCAGGCCGGGCGCCCCTCGAACCGCACAACCTGGTGTTCACGGGATCGATGGACTGGATGCCTAACGAAGACGGGATCAACTGGTTCGTCGAAGACGTCCTGCCACGGATCCACGACCGGCTGCCCGACGTCACCCTGACCGTCGTGGGTCGCAACCCCCCGGCCGCGATCCGGGCGCTCGCGGCCCGCGACCCCCGCCTTCGCGTGACCGGTTCGGTGCCTGACGTGCGTCCCTACATGGAAGCCGCCCCGGTCTTCGTGGTTCCCTTGAGGGTCGGTGGCGGAACACGGCTCAAGATCTTCGAGGCCCTGGCGATGGAGCGCGCGCTCGTCTCTACCACGATCGGCGCCGAAGGGCTTCCGCTGGTGGACGGACAGCACGCCCGCATCGCCGACCGTGCCGAAGATTTTGCCCGGCAGGTCATCGATCTCCTCAGCGAGCCCGCGCGCGCGGCACGTATGGGGCAGTCAGGCGCCGCGTACGTCCGCGAACGGTTCGGTTGGGATGGCGTCGCCGAGACGTTTGCCGCGCTGGTGACGGCGCCCGTCCCGCGCGGCGCTGCGCTGGCGTCGCGCTGACTAGCGCCCGATCCGGCGCTTCACGTCAATCACGGTGAGCCCGCCGAGGGCATTCACGGTATGTACGCCGGTCAGCCCTGGTTGCCACTGCGGAAGCAACCGGGCCACAGTCGCTTCCTCGTAGTGGTGCTCGTCGAGCCGGACGATGCGCTGGATGTTGGTTGCTGACCCATAACCGCCTGACGAGTCCTGCGACGGGCGGTACCAGGCGCCGCCCCGCTGAAAGAGAGCACCCGCCGGACGCGCAGTGCGAACGTCGGACACCACCGGGTTCAGGCGGTGTGGCGTCCACGGGCCGATCGGCGATGGGGCGTGGAACAGGTGAAGTTCATCCCAATACGACGCACCGGGCACGGGACTGTTGGCGAACATCCACCACGTTCCGCCGATCTCGGCCAGCGTGCAGTCGGCGAGGGGAATGTCCTTCATGAGCACCTGCTCGAGCGTCCACTCGTAAGGCGCCCTGATTCCGCGGTACAGCTCCACCCGGTGCTCATCGACCGATTCCGGAATCATGTACGAGTCGCCGCGCCAGCTGAACACGAACGGATACGAAAGGTGGTATCCGGGATTCAGCACGACCTGCGGTTCACCGACCGGGCCATCGGGACCGAGTTCGAGGGCCGAGATCACCCCGCGGTTGGTTGCATACCGGTAGTCCTCGAAGAGGACGTATTCGGCCCCGCCCACACGCATGGGAAACGGATCCGCCCAGTACTGGCCGGCCGGCGGCAGCAGTTTCCGGAAGCGGAAGGGCGACAGGTCCGGTTCGCGATTGTCGTCAGGCGCTCCGGCGCGCCGGCGCCAGGCAAGGTACCACTGCTCCTTCGACGTCAGCGATTGCCACTTCGCGTGAAGGCGCCGCGCGGCCAGACCGGGCAACGCCGCCAGCATGTCGGCATTTCGTGGTACGACGTACAACCGATGGCCGTAGGCGGACGGCGGCGCGGGCTCTTTCGCGGGCAAAAGTCCCAGCTGGACCCGCCGCATCGCGCGGGCAAGAAAGTCCGCGCTCTTCCAGTAGATCTCCACCCGGCTCCGCGCCACCGAGTAGATGTTCGTTGCGCCCCATGACCGGTACAGCACTTCCCCGTCGTCGAGCGACTCGGTCAACCGCTGGAGGATCGTTCCTGTTATCGGCTCCGCTTCCATCACCTCCCAGAAGCAGGGCGGACCTCCTCGATACCGCGTGTTGTCGCCATGATGGTACGACCACACCCCATAACGAGCGGCGGAAAGAATGCCTCCCTTGAGGATCCGGAAGCCCAGCCTGACCAGGACGTCCAGGCGCGCCTGCCGAACGACAGTCACGTCGGCGTCGAGGAGTTCATCGGATGACTGGGTCTGCTTCGGCATTACGTCCACCGTGCGGACGCCATCCAGGAGCGCCGAGATATCCCGCTCCGCGAACGGGTCGGGCTCCGCCCTGTACTTTCGGGAGTCGAATCGCTGGTACAGCGCAAAAAGCAGTTGCCGTCGATTCCTCCAGTATGACGCGACCCGTGATCGCTTCGGTGGTGGAGGCGTCGCATTGCGGACAATCAGGTGAAATTCACCCGCTCCCGAGTCGACGATCTGTCGTAAGGCACGTTCGACCCATGCCGGCTGAGTGAACGAATCGACCAGCAGTCCCACGCGAAGTGGACCGACCGGTCCTTCGGGGGTCTCGGCGTCTGCGTCAGGCATCGGCGGACGCAAAATATGCCCTGCTCATCGAGGCATGCAACGCACGGGAACAATGTCTTAACCGCGGTTGTTGGCTAGACTATCGTTGGAACTGGCCAAAACTGCGGAGGTCAATCGATGGGCTTCACATCAGGAAAGTCTGTCTGGCTGATACGAAAACACCACCGGCCGCCGGCGCCAGCGCGGATTACCACTCGGTGAACTCCAGATCGCCCTGGACCTCTCCCGCCCGGAACACATCATGCTTGACCTCACTTCGGCCCGGCTCTGCGTGGTCGACGTGGGATGCGGCATCGGACAGCTCTTCGTGGCGAAGGGCCATGAAATCCCGCCCGGCGTCAGGCGGTACGCATTCGACGTCGATGCGGCCGCCATTGCTTACGCGAAGGAGAGGTGGCCGCAGCAGGCCGAATTCGCCGTGGCACCAGCCGAGAGACTGCCGCTGAAGGATGATTCGGTCGATTTTTACGTGGCGAGGGTGGCATTGCAGGTCGCGCACATCCCGTCGGTTCTTCAGGAAGCGGCGCGGGTGCTCATTCCCGGTGGTCGCTTGTGGATCACGCCGCATCCGCTGTCGATGACGCTGGACGAGATCGGCACCGCGGTGCGCAAACTCAAGGTGAAAGAAGCTCGTCATCGGTCGATCGTGCTGGTGAACGGGCTCGTCTTTCAGCTGACTGGACGGCGGTCACGGATTCTTGGCGTCACCAGCGCGTGGCAGGGCGAACGGGGGATGCGCCGCGAACTCGCGGCCGACTTCCGGGACGTGCAGGTTACTTCCAGCAGGCGACACTTTCTGATCGAGGCCATTCGTCGATGATCCACCAGGTCGCGTGAGCCAGGTTGAGGGAATTCCGGAGACCGTCGGGGCACTGACCAGCCTGACGCCTGACGAGGCAATGTTTCAAGACGCCGTCGCGGCCTTCGCCGAGAACGAGGTCCGCCCGCGCGTGAATGCGATGGAGAAGGCGGCGCACCTCGACCCGGCGCTCATCCGCGCCGCCTTCGACCTCGGCCTCATGGGCATCGAAGTGGACGAACGGTTCGGCGGCGCATCAGGCTCGCTCATGATGGTGACCATCGCCGTCGAGGCGATCAGCCGTGTGGACGCGTCGGCGGCGATCATCATCGACGTCCAGAACACACTGGTGAACTACCCGATCGCCCGGAACGGCAACGAGGAGCAGAAGCAGCAGTATCTCACGCGGCTGACGTCGAACACCGTCGGTGCCTACGCGTTGTCCGAACCCGGTTCTGGCTCCGACGCGTTTGGCCTGGCGACGCGCGCCGAACGACGCGGCGACACCTGGGTGCTGAATGGCCGGAAGATGTGGATCACGAACGGCGCCGAGGCCGAAATCTTCGTGGTCTTTGCGAACGCTGATCCCGCTGCCGGGCATCGCGGCATTACGGCGTTCATCGTCGAGAAGGGTTTTCCGGGCTTTGCCGTCGGACGCAAGGAGGACAAGCTCGGCATCCGCGCCTCGAGCACGACCGAGTTGATCCTCGACAACTGCGAAGTCCCCTCGGCCAATGTGCTTGGTCCGGCTGGACAGGGGTACAAGATCGCGATCGACACGCTGAACGGCGGCCGGATCGGTATCGGAGCGCAGATGATCGGCGTCGCGCGTGGCGCCCTCGACGCGGCCATCGGGTACGTCAAGGAAAGACAAGCATTCGGGAAGAGCATTGCCGAATTTCAGGGGATCCAGTTCCAGTTGGCGCAGGCAGCGACCGAGCTGGAGGCGGCACGCCTCCTCGTTTACAACGCGGCCAGGCTTCGCGACACCGGGCGGGACGTGATGAAGGAAGGGGCCATGGCCAAGTTGTTTTCGTCCCAGGTGTGCGAACGCGTTACGTCGCTCTGCGTCGAACTCTTCGGTGGCTACGGGTACACGAAGGACTTCCCAGTCGAGAAGTTCTACCGGGACGCCAAGATCGGCACCATTTACGAAGGCACGTCGAACATGCAGTTGCACACGATCGCCAAGCAGATCCTCAAGTAACTGGGGTCAGCCCCCGAGCCGGTTAGTTCGGGGTCAGACACGGGGTCAGACCCCGGGTCTGACCCCGTGTCTGACCCCGAACTTGGGTTTGACCTTGTTCTGACCACGGAGTAGCCGGTGAAACTGATCGCCCTATCCCTGCTTTTCGCTGCCTCGGCCTCGACGAGCAGCGCCGCCCAGATCACTACGCAGGAATACGAGCAGCGACGGGCAACCCTCGCGTCGCGGCTTCCCGATGGCCTGTTCGTCATCCGCGGCTCCGAATCTCCGGTGCAGGATTACCTCGCGTTCTACCAGAACAACGGGTTCCTGTACCTCACGGGTTATCGGGAGCCTGACGCGGCGCTGGTGCTGCAGAAGCGTGGCGGCCAGGCACAGTGGACGATGTTCGTGCAGATCAAGGTGCCGGCGCAGGAAGTCTGGTCCGGTCGTCGTTACGGTCCGGACTCGGCGGCGAAGGCAACCGGCATCGCGACGCGTCCGATCGCAGAGTTCGAGCCGCTCGTCGACTCGCTCCTCGAGGCGTCACCGCGGCTCTCGTTCCACGCCGACATCGCCGAAGGTGGGGACACGCTCAACAACGACCATCGCTTCATCGATGAGCTGCGTCGCAAGCACTCGGGCCTTCAGGTTGCGGATGCAAACGACTTCGTAACCGCGATGCGTTCGAAGAAAAGCGCGGCCGAGATGGACCTGATCCAGCGCGCCGCTGCCATCAGCATGGAGGCGCACGCCGAAGCGGCGCGCGTGCTGGAACCGGGCATGAACGAGTTCGAGATCCAGGCCCTGCTCGAATACACGTTCCGTCGATATGGCGCTGACCGTCCGGCGTATGCCTCCATCGTCGGCTCCGGCCCGAACAGCACCGTGCTGCACTACAACCGCGATGACCGCTATATGCGGGCCGGCGATCTGCTGCTGATCGACGCCGCCGCGTCGTTCGGTGGATATGCGGCCGACGTGACTCGCACCTTCCCGGTGAGCGGCACGTTCACGCCGGAGCAGCGGCAGGTGTACCAGATCGTTCGCGACGCACAGGCGGCAGCCGAGCGGACCGCGAAGCCGGGTGTACGCTGGGCAGACGTGAGTCGAGCCGCTTCGGCGGTGATCGCCGAAGGGCTGGCGAAGATCGGCCTGATCGATTCCGCGACCGCGACCTACGCCTGCGATTCACGCAGTGGCCGTTGTTCACAGGCGTCCCTTTACTACATGCACGGACTCGGCCACGGTATCGGCCTGGCGGTTCACGATCCCGACCAGAAGGACGGCGACGGCATCGGCATCGGCAGCGCGTACAGCATCGAGCCGGGCATCTACGTGCGGCAGGAACTGCTCGACATCATCCCGAAGGAAGGCAACGAGGCATTCATTGCCCGCATCGCTCCCGCCGTGCGCAAGTTCGCCAATACCGGCGTGCGGATCGAGGACAACTATGTGGTGACGGAACAGGGGGTGAAGTGGATCTCGTGCGTCGCCCGCGAAGCGGACGAAGTCGAGGCCCTGATGCGCGAGCCTGTGAAGGGCCCCGCGGTGCGCGACGCCGACAAGGTTGCCTGGTACGGCGCAGCCGTCGTCGACGCGAAAGTCGCAAAGCCGAATGCCGCTGCGGAACCGAAGGCCTGCAATCCGAGGATGTGAGAGTGGAAAACCCTCTGCTCGCCGATCTCCGCCGGATTCATGAAGGCAACGCGTGGCATGGTCCGTCGGTGCTCGACGCGCTCGATGGCGTCACGGCCGAGCAGGCCGCGCGGCGACCGTTGGCCGATGCCCACTCGATCTACGAGCTGACGCACCACATCGCCGCGTGGATGGGTGAGGTGGTCCGGCGCCTGCAGGGGAACAAGCCTGGCATGCCGGCGGAAGGGGATTTCCCGCCCCCCGACACCAGGATCGATGAGGCGGCCTGGACACAGGTGCGGTCCCTGCTCGAGCGTCGTCAGGCAGAATTGCTCGAGGCGGTGTCCACGTTCGATGCCGCGAGACTCGACGAGCCGGTGAATCCGAAGAACAAGGGTGCAGACGGACCGGTCACGTACCGCGCCCTGCTCAGCGGTCTCGCACAGCATAGCGCCTACCATGCGGGACAGATCGTGGTGCTGAAGAAAGGTGTCTGACCCCGCAGTTACTTGACGATCATCCACCTCGCAGGATGCCGTTGCGGATCCTGATGGCCTTCGGCGAGGCATTCCGGTCGAACTGCACCGTCTCCACGGTTCGTAACCGGTTCCGCACCGGAAGGTTCAGCGTCAATTCCTGGTTGCCGCGGAGCACCACCAGCGGAACCGTCTGGCCTTCACCGCTGCGTGCATAACGAGCGCGGTACTTGGTGCCGAATTCCGGGTCCGCGACGTCGATGTCACCCACGCGGCGGAGGTAATCCCCGAGCTCGACGCCCGCGGCTTTCGCGGCGCCATCGGGTTCGATCTCCATCACCACGATGCCGGCCGAGTCGACGTTCGTCGCTACGCCGATCCACGGTTCGCGAATCGAGTCCACGTTCATCCGCAGGCCCGCCAGCGGGAGCAGCGTCGACCACGGGAACACCTCGCGGCCGTCGACATAGCGCGTGTTGAAGTCCGCCAGTGACCGTCCGGCCGCCCGCTGCACCGCACCCCACCAGTCCTGCGACGTGAAGCCGCGCCCATTCGACTTGAACGTCTGCGCGTACACGTCGCGCATGACCGTATCGAGGGAACGGGCGTTGTCGCTGGCGTCACGGATCAGGATGTCCAGCGCCAGGCCCGCCAGCGACCCCTCGGGGTAATAGATGTAGTGCGTACCGTCGGTCGGCCGGATCCAGGCCGACAGCGAGGCGTCTTCGAGAGCGACGTTAGGCGCCAGGTCGACTTCACTGATCTTTCCCGTGACCAGGCCCAGGAACTGCGACGAGTCGATGACGCCACCTCGTACCTGCGCCACGTCCGCGTAGTAATCGGTAATGCCTTCGCTCACCCAGAGCCACGGAGTGGGCTGGGCACGATCATACCGGTACGGCACCATCTCCGCCGGCCGCATCCGCTTCACATTCCAGAGATGGAAGATCTCGTGGGCGGTGATCGACGGCAGGAACTCGTGATCGACGATGAACGGCGAGTAGATCCCGAGGTGGGAGTTCTGGTGCTCGAGCGCGGCCGCGCCGGCCATGGTCGAGTCGAACAGGATCAGGGTCGTGTACGCCGTGACCGGCATCTCGCCGAACACCTCGACCATGGGCGGGACCATCTTTCGCACCTGCGTCCAGAAGCGCTCACGGGCGGCACCGCTCATGATGCCGCGTGGATACGTCACCGTGTGAAAGGTCGTCTCGCCAATGCGTGTACTGTCCACCTCGAGCGGCCCCACGAAAAACGGCATGTCCACCAGGTCGTGGTAGTTGCGCGCCGCGTACGTCCCGCGCGCCGACCCCGGCGTCATGCCGGTCGCGATGCGCCAGTCGGACTCGGTGGTTACCGTGACCGTGGCGGCAAAATCGGTCGGCCGTCCATCGGGATAAGGCAGCAGGTTCGTGCCGTTGAAAAAGGCGAAGTCGCTGGTTGCCCACGACATCGCGTTGTCCATCGAATCCGCCGAGTACGAAAAGGACAGCGTGATGCTTCGCGCACCGTTCGGCATGATGCGCCACGTGTCCTGGTCGCTCTTGTCCCAGCGTGGCGTCCCGCCTTCGCCGGTGACGGCCAGGCCCGTGACCTTCCGCATGTAGTCGGAGATTTCGTAGGCACCAGGCGTCCACGCCGGCAGTGACAGCAGCACAGCATCGTTGCCGCCGACGCCGAACGTCATGCTCACGCGCAGACTCCTGGTGGCAGCGGTGCTGCGGTCGAACGTCACGCCGTAGCGGACGTTCGTGATCGGTGCGGACACGGCGGCTGCAGGCGCTGCGCCGCTGCGCTGCGCGCCAGCTCCGGCACTTGCACACGCAGCCGAGGCAAGCACGAGCGGGAGAATTCGGCGAATCACGAGTGTGGGGGTGGTAGTGGTCTCAAGTCTAACACCAGGACGCCGCACGGGATCGTTCGAACTCAGGCGTGCCATTGATTGATGACCCGACCCGCATGCATACTCGTTTCCAGTCAACGTCCTCATGCTCTACCACCAGGAAGAACGTCGCCTCGTCCATGCAGTCCCGTGATGTACCGCAAATCCATTCCATGACACCTCTCCATGCGATCCGGCTGGCCATGATGGGCGGAGTACTGCTCTTCGGAGGCGTTTCCTGGTTCCTGCATCGCACTCCGGATTGGACACCCGCCGATCCCGCCGTCGTCGCTCAACTGGCGACGGTTGGACGCGTCATGTGGCTGGTCGCGGGAATCGGTCTCGTCATTCTGTTCTTCCGCTTTCGGGACGCGGCCAATCCCGGACAGGCGAGCACGCTGGCCATCCTGGCCTGGGCGTTAGGCGAATCGGTGGCGCTGTTCGGCGGCGTGGTCTTCTTCCTCACCGCCGCCGCGGCGTGGTACGTCGCCGGTGTCGTCGCGCTCACCATAGCCTTCGTGGCCTTCCCGCCGCCGGTGAACCGGTGATGCGCGTAGCGGCCCTGCTTCCGGCCGCGACCGACATCGTGATCGCGCTCGGCGCCGGCGACCGGCTCGTCGCGGCCACTCACGCCTGCACATTGCCGCCGCAATTGGCCGGCGTTCCGCGCGTCACGCGAAGCCGCATCGGAACGGCCAGCGCAGCAGCCGTTGATGCCCAGGTGAGCGCGCTGTCCGAGGCCGGTGCCGCGCTGTTCGATCTCGACGAAGCGGCGCTCGCCGCCACCAGGCCTGACATCATCCTCACGCAGGCGGTCTGCGATGTGTGCGCCGTCCGTGAAGCGGATGCGCGCGCCGCGGCGTCGCGGATGCAGCCACAGCCCCGACTCACGACCCTCGGTGCCAGCACGGTCGACGGAATCTTCGGGGACATCAGCGCCGTTGGTTCCGCCCTCGAGATCGATGACACGGACGAACTCGTGCTCGGGCTTCGGTCGCGCATGGCGCGTGTGCATCGAACTCTCAAGGCGGCCCAGGCGCCACGACCACGCGTACTCGTGCTCGAGTGGACCGACCCGCCATTCAGCGCCGGCCACTGGGTACCGGACATGGTGCGCCGCGCCGGCGGCGTCGAGACGTTAGGCACGTCAGGCGAGGTCTCGCAGCGTGTGACCGTCAGCAACGCCAGGGAAACCGGACCTGACATCGTGATCGTTGCGCCCTGCGGCTACACGCTCGAAGAAGCCGTGGAGGAAGCACGAAGCCTCCGGGCCCACGACGGCTGGCAGTGGTTGCACTCGAAACCGGTGTGGGCGGTGAACGCGACGTCGTTGACGTCGAGACCCGGCCCGGCCGTCGTCCGCGGTATCGAAGTGCTCGCACACCTCATGCACCCTGCCCTGTTCGGGCCGCCCCAACCCGGCGACGCCCTTCCCCTGACCTCCGAGCGCTGAGCTCCGTCCATGCTCTCTTCCGATTCACTCGCGTTCCTCAGGCGTCTCCTCGACGTTCCCGGCCCGAGCGGCTTCGAGGCCGCGGCCGCAAAGGTCTGGCGCGACGAGGCAGCGACGTTAGGCACCGTCACCGCCGATGTCACCGGGAATTCGGTCGCGATCGTCAATGCGGGAGCGCCGGTGACGGTGATGCTCGCCGGCCACATCGATGAGATCGGCGTCATCGTCACCTGGATCGATGACGAAGGATTCGCCTGGATCGGGCCTATCGGCGGCTGGGATGCCCAGGTGCTCGTCGGCCAGCGCATCCGCTTTGCCGGCAGGCAGGGCGATGTCATCGGCGTCGTGGGGCGCAAGCCGATCCATCTCATCAAGCGCGATGATCGCGACAAGGCGGTGAAGTTCGAGGATCTCTGGGTCGACATCGGCGCATCGTCGCGCGAGGATGCCCTCCAGCGGCTCGACATCGGCGATGCCGGCGTGATCGATGGCCGTGCCGTCGACATGCCGAACGACCGCATCATCTCGCGAGCCATCGACGACCGGATCGGCGCATTCGTGGTGCTCGAGGCCTTGCGTCGCTACGCGGGGCAACCCGGCGTGGCCGCGGTCGCCGCCGTGGCCACCACGCAGGAAGAAATCGGATTTCACGGCGGGGGCGCCCTGGTCGCCGCCGGGCGACTCGGTCCCACCATGGCCGTCGCTGTCGATGTCACGCACGCTACGGATCATCCGACCGCCGACAAGAAGGACGCCGGGGATCACCGGCTCGGAGGCGGACCGGTGCTGGCGCGGGGATCGGTGGTCTCGCCGGTCGTGTTCAGGATGCTGCGCGACGCCGCCAGCCGGCTCGGGATACCGGTCACCATTCAGGCCGCGGGCCGCGAGACCAGCACCGACGCGGATTTCATCCATCTCGCCCGCGAAGGGATCCCGACCGGCCTGTTGTCGATTCCCAACCGGTACATGCACTCACCGAGCGAGATGGTGAGCCTGCTCGATCTCGACCGCGCCGCCGACCTGCTGGCTGAAGCCTGCCGATCGATAACCCCCGGGACCGACTTCACAGCCCGTTAGGCAGGGCGGGTGGCCATGCCGAGGGCTGCCGCCTCGTCAGGCGGATAGCCTTTTCATCGCGTTTTCGACCGCCGCTCTCACGTCACGATCGCGGTCGGAGGCCAGCTCCTGCAGCGCCTGACGAGCCGAGGGTGTATTCGCGTCGGCCAGGGCTTCGATCGCCCGAATCCGCATGGGGGCCGGCTTTCGCAACAGCAACCCGCCCGCCTCCGCGGCGCGGATCAGCCGGGAGATGCCATCTTCGGTCGGCGCCGAACCGAGCGCGCTCACCAGCGCCCCCTGGATGTCGGGATCCTGTTCGTGGTCCAGCGCCTCGATCAGCCAGGGCACGGCGCGCGGATTCCGGGCCGAGGCGATCGCCTGGATCACATGGAGGCGGACATCGGGCGACGGATCATTGATCGCCTGCAGCAGCGCCAGCACCGACCGGGACGTCGCCAGCCGGCCTAACGCGGTCGCCACGGCCCGACGCACCCGCGGCTCGCGGTGCGACAGCAATTCCGCCAGCCGCCGATCCGCGTCGGTTGACCCGATCTCCCCCAGCAACCACGCCGAGTTCCGGACCACGTACCAGCGGTCGTCCGTCAACAGGTGCAGCAGCGCATTCACCGCCGCCGGACACTGGCGCAAGGCATCCAGATAGGCCCGTCGCTCGCCCGAGATGTCGCTACCGATCAGGTTGTCGATCAGCACGTCCGCGCCGACCTCTCCCGCGCCGCTCAGCACGCGGGTGCACATCTCGCGCATGTCGCGATGGCCGGGCAACAACCGTGCGACGCCCTGCAGCAGGACCGGCCGCTGGAGCCGACGGATGCCCACCAGGAACGCCCGCTTGGCATCCCCGTCATGGAGGTGATCGTAATGGTGATGCATGCGATCCATCACCTGGACCAGCTCCGCCCACTTGCCTTGTCCACCAAAGTCTTCCGCGGCGCGGCTGACGTCGTCGACGATTGCCACCGTGTTAGGCGCGGTGACGGCCTGGTCGAGGCGTTCGATCATTTCCTTGACCGTCTCGTCGCGCCCGGCCACACGCATGAGCTGCACCTGCATGATCGGTTGCGATTCACCGGATTTCTTCCGCGCCGGCAGGTCCTCGATGATGGGATTCAGGCCGACCGGC
>CAMPKM010000003.1 GCA_946887155.1 uncultured Gemmatimonadota bacterium | reverse complement strand
AATCCATTTCGTCAATCGTCAATCGTCAATCGTAAATCGTAAATCGTAAATCATCACATGCCGATCTACCATACGTTAGGCACGATCCCCCGCAAGCGTCACACCGTCTTCCGTCGCCCCGATGGTGGCCTCTATTCAGAGGAGCTGATGGGGCACGAAGGGTTCATTGGGACGTCGTCCCTGCTGTACCACACGCATGCGCCGACCACGGTGAAATCGGCGCGGCGGGTGAAGACCGTGACGTGGGAAAAGGACGAGGACACCTCCCTCCGCCACCGGCACTTCCTGACGGCCCGGGCGAAGAAGGGTGGCAGTCCGACGATGGACCGCCTCCCGCTCCTCTTCAACCGCGACATCGGCATGTTGTACGCGGAGCCCGACACGGTCGATGACCATTTCTACCGGAATTCGCAGGCCGACGAAGTCGTTTACGTCGTGGAAGGGAAGGGTGTCCTCGAGAGCGTGTTCGGCGAGCTGCCTTACGAGCCGGGACACTACGTCATCATCCACCGGAACATAACCCACCAGTGGCGGATGGACCTGGCGGCGGGCCCGACCAAGTTGCTGATCTTCGAGAGCCGCGGGCACGTGCGGTGGCCGAAGCGGTACCGCAACGATTTCGGGCAGTTGCTCGAAGGCGCGCCGTATTGCGAGCGCGACATCCGGCGGCCGCAGCATCTTGCGCCGAGGGATGAAAAGGGCGAGTTCCCGATCCTGGTAAAGCAGTATGAGGCAATCAATGAGCTGGTGCTCGACCATCATCCGTTTGATGTCGTCGGCTGGGACGGCCACTTCTATCCGTGGGCATTCAGCATCCACGACTTCGAGCCCATCGTCGGGCGCATTCATCAGCCGCCCCCGGTGCACCAGACCTTCCAGGGTGACGGGTTCGTGATCTGCTCGTTCTGCCCGCGGCCGTACGACTTCGATCCCAATGCGATTCCGGCGCCGTACAACCACAGCAACGTCGATTCGGACGAGGTCCTGTTCTACGCGTCGAGCGAGTTCATGAGCCGGAAAGGGATCGAATACGGGTCAATTACCCACCATCCGGACGGCTTGCCGCATGGCCCGCACCCGGGTCGGTACGAGGCGAGCATCGGGCAGAAGTTCACCAAGGAACTCGCGGTGATGATGGACTCGTTCCGGCCCCTGCACGTCGCGAAGCAGGCGTTAGGTATAGAGGATCCGAAGTACCATCAGTCCTGGATAGATTCGTCCTCATCCGAGGCATTCCATCCGCCCACGTCCTGAGCGCGATTTCC
The DNA here is from genome assembly GCA_946887155.1 of uncultured Gemmatimonadota bacterium. The sequence goes on along the minus strand of CAMPKM010000003.1, from coordinate 21,603 downwards.
GCGGTAGAGCCTCGAACGCGGATAGCACCGGTTTGGCCGAAGGACACCGAACTGCTGGCGACCGCCGGAGCACCAATGGCTCCGTGAAACCGTCCGATGCGTTGATCTCAGGGTGCTCCGGCGGTCGCCAGAAGTACCCGTGTTTCTCCGTCAATCGGTGTTATCCGCGTTCAAAGCCTGTCCGAGAAATCGTCGTCAAGTGAAATCGTCGTCAAGCGAGGGCGACAAGGGATAGCTCATTGGAAAGGCGTTCCGCCAATCTTCCAGCATGAACGCGCAGTTCCGGGACGGCGGTCGCCTCCCAGAACTCTCCCTTGAGCAGCGGTCCGGTGAGGGAAAGTATGGATGACACCAACTGCCCCTTTCCGATCAGCCGGTAGTCGCCGTCGACACGGAGGCCCAGTCCGGACGGATCGGCCGACGCGATTCCTCGCCGGAGCAGATCGCTCAGCAGCGGATCGCGAAGCTTCCTGACGTCGGCTTCGGGGCCGGTGCAGTTTACCAGCGCCGCGACCCGTAGCGTTTCCGGTGACGGGCGCTCTCGCCGGCGAATCGTCAGGCATAACGCATCGTCCGCGGCAACCACACTCGTCAGGCGAGCTGGGACCACCTCGAGGGCGCCGGACGTCAGCAGCGCCTCCAGCGAATTCCAGAGCTCCGGCGCCATGCGATGGCGGTGGACCTCCCAGTACGGACGCAGGTGACGGAGAAACCGCGTCTTCTCGGGAAGGGGAAGCGCTCGCCAGAGGTCGGGCGTGACCGGTCGCAACGAGGCCACGACTTCGCGCCAGTCGATGTCTTCGCGCTCCAGCCGGTGAACATGCCGACGGACCGATTTCAGGTATCCGGCCGCCGTGGGTTCGGCGGCCATGATATCCGGCGGCAGGTGATCGAACGCCGGCGGGGTCGTCCCATGCCGGTGCGGTTGCGGCAGCAGCCCGCGCCGCGAGATCGCGATCATTCCGCCCGTGTGGCCGCGCGCCGCCAGGTCGATGGCGATGTCCACCATCGTCAGACCGGTGCCGATGATCGCGATGGGGCGGTCGCCGGCGATGCCGTCGAGCGCCAGCGGCTTCCACGGATCGACGACGAACCGTGGATCCGCAGGAAATCGCTCGTCAGGCGGCCAGGGGGAAGCGGGAGGATAGTTGCCCGCCGCGATCACCACCCGATCCACCATCAAGGGCGTATGATGCGCGAGCGTGACCAGCGCCCGGTTGTCAGGCGCATCGTCGATAGACAGGACTTCGTCGGCGACATGAGCCAGCACCGTGCCGCGCGCACTCTTCGATTGCGCGGACAGCAGGACGTGCTCGAGATAGTCACCGTACAGGTGACGGGGAACGAAGCTCCCACCGGCGATGTTCGGGTCGCGATCCTGCGCAAAGCGCAGGAAATCGTTCTCGTCCTCGGCGAACGCGCTCATGCGGCCCGCCGGAACATTCAGCACGTGTCGCGAATTGCGCGTTCCGTAGGCGACGCCGCGCGCCAGCCGGCCGCTGCGATTGATCAGGTAGATCCGCAGGCTGCCCTGGCTGCGCCGGAGGAGATGAGCGGCCAGGATCGTGCCGCTGAAGCCCGCCCCAATGACCGCGATACTTCGCTGTTCGTTCATGCGAGTGTTTGGGTCAAGCTCCCGGTCCGGGTCGGGCCCCGAACGCCGCACCGATTCCCCCAGCTACCCCGGACGGGTGAAGCCGCACGCCGGTAACGATCGGCTACTCGCGGCCGACGGCCTTGGCGGTGAACTCCGAAAGCGCCAGCCGCCCGCTGATGCCGGCCCGCTCGAAGAGCAGCGTATCCCAGTGGTTCGTTCCCTCCCACAGGATCCGCTTCGTCTGTGACAGCGCCTCGGGATTCACTTCGGCGAGTCGCCGGGCAAATGCCGGCAACACCGAATCCATCGCCGACTCGGTATCCAGGACTCGCGTGAACAAGCCATGGCGCTCGGCCCATGCCGCGTCACGCCAGTCATGGTCGATGGCCATCGCCGCGAATGCAGCCCGTCCGACCTTTCGTTCGATGACCGGCCCCACGACGAACGGGCCCAATCCGACCGCCAGCTCGCTGAGTCGCACGGAGGCCGAGGGAAGAGCGAACGCATAGTCCGTCGCCGCGACGAGGCCCACGCCGCCGCCAACCGTTTTTCCCTGCACACGTGCGATGATGACCTTGGGACAGCGGCGCATCGCGAGGATGACACGTGCGAACCCGCTGAAGAACTCCTTCCCTTCTTCCGCGGTCCTGATCGCGCGGAGCTCGTCGAAGGACGCCCCAGCGCAGAAGGCGCCGGCGCCTTCGCTCTGGACAATGACCACGCGCGCGTCCTGGTTCTCCGCGACGTTGTCGACGGCTTCGGTGAGTTGCCGCAGAATGGACGCCGGGAGGGCGTTCTTCCTGGGGTGAAAAAATGTGATCGTCGCGATGCCGTTCAGAACGGTCGTGCGGACCGTTCCGTCCAGCTCCACCGCGGAAATGGGGTCAGACGCCATTTTCCTAAAATGGCGTCTGACCCCGTTTTCTGCGCGGCGGGGCGGCATTGCGGGCGACCCGTTGTGGGGTAATAGTCCAAGCACGGGTGGCGGCCCTGCCACGATATTCACAAGTCAAAGCCTGAGGCCAACTTAGCCTGTGAACGTTCATGATAATTCGCCGATGAGCTCGCGCCCGGAAGAAGACGCGACCCGGATCGCCGAGTTCGAGGCCCGGATCGCGCGGGGCGAATACATCGAGCCGAAGGACTGGATGCCCGAACGATACCGGAAGCAGCTCATCCGGATGATGTCGCAACACGCGCACTCCGAGATCGTGGGCATGTTGCCGGAGGGCAACTGGATCACGCGGGCGCCGAGCCTGCGGCGGAAGATGTCGCTGCTGGCCAAGGTGCAGGACGAGGCCGGGCACGGGCTGTACATCTACTGCGGCACCGAGACGTTAGGCGTCGACCGGCACGAGCTGGTGGGCGATCTGCTGAGCGGCAAGGCCAAGTACTCGAGCATCTTCAACTACCCCACGCTCACCTGGGCGGATGTGGGCGTCATCGGCTGGTTCGTGGACGGTGCGGCGATCGTCAACCAGACGATGCTGGCGAAGGCGTCGTACGGCCCCTATGCCCGCGCGATGGTGCGCATCTGCAAGGAAGAGAACTTCCACAAGCGGCAGGGCTACGAGAGCGTTTCGATCCTGGCCAAGGGAACACCGGGGCAACGCGCGATGGTGCAGGACGCCGTGAACCGGTGGTGGTGGCCGTCGCTGATGATGTTCGGGCCTAACGACAAGGATTCGCCGAACAGCGCCGAGCTGCTCAAGTGGGGGGTGAAGAAGAAGGGCAACGATGAACTGCGCCAGCGCTTCGTGAACCTGACGGTTCCGCAGGCGAAGGCGGTCGACCTCACGCTGCCGGACCCGAAACTGAAGTACGACGAAGAGACCGAAAACTGGGAGTACGGCGAGATCGACTGGGATGAGTTCTGGGCGGTGGTAAAGGGCGACGGTCCCTGCAATCGCGAGCGGCTCGCCGCGCGCAACAAGGCGCACGACGAAGGCGCCTGGGTGCGGGCGGCGGCCGAGGCGTACGCCGTCAAGCGCCGGTCCAGCGCTGCCGCCTGACGATGACCGGGAACGTGAAGGGTGACGGCGATACGCAGTGGCCACTCTGGGAAGTCTTCATCCAGCCGGCGCCGGGCCAGCCGCACGAACACTGCGGCAGCGTTCATGCCGTGGACGCCGAGCAGGCCCTGTTGAACGCGAGGGACGTGTACGCGCGCCGGAACGAGGGCATGAATCTCTGGGTGGTGCCCACGCAGTGGATTACGGGATCGACGCCAGAGGACATGGGTCCGTTCTTTGATCCCGCCAATGACAAGGCCTATCGGCATCCCCAGTTCTACAAGACCCCTCGCGGTGTCCGCGTTTATTAGATGGAAGCCCGATTTTCTCAGGTTCGATTTTCGCAGTGTTCTTGAACACGGATGGAGCGGGTTCAACAGAATGACACCGGTACTTCAGGTGACGACGGGAACACCCTGGTTACGCGCCCGAACGAGTCACAGGCAGCAAGCGGGTGTTCCCGTCGTCGCCAGCAGTATCTGTGTAACTCCGTTCAAGCCGCTTAATCCGCGTTCCAAGTCCCCCCGCGGTAATCCAAAAAGAGAATCCGAACGTGATCGTCTCTAACTACATCGTCAGTCTGGCGGATGATCGATTGATTCTCGGCCATCGTCTCTCCGAGTGGTGCGGTCACGGCCCTATCCTCGAAGAGGACATCGCGATCGCCAACATCGCGCTCGATCTCATCGGGCAGGCGAACCTGCTGCTCGAACTCGCGGGACAGGAAGAGGGACAGGGCCGGAGCGCCGACGCGCTGGCGTATTTCCGCGAAGCCGTCGAGTTCCGCAACGCCCTCATGATGGAGCTGCCGCGCGGTGACTTTGCGTTCACGACCACGCGCCAATTCCTCGTGTCGGTCTTCGAGGTGCTGCATCTCGAGAAGCTGCAGTCGTCGAAGCACGCCGGCCTGGCGGGTATCTCGGCCAAGGCGCTGAAGGAGACGCGCTACCACGCTCGGCATGGCGCCGACTGGATGCTGAAGCTGGGCGACGGCACCGACGACAGTCGCCGGCGGACGCAGGCCGCGCTCGACGAGCTGTGGCGTTTCACGGGCGAGCTGTTCGAGACGAATGCGATCGAGCAGCAACTCGTTGCGGACGGCGTGGCGGTGGATCGGAGCCTGCTTCGCGACGCGTGGCGTCACGAAGTCTCACGGGTGCTTACGGCCGCCACCCTCACGATGCCTGACGACGGCTTCATGCAGCGCGGTGGTCGCCAAGGCCGGCACACAGAACACCTCGGCCTTCTCCTGGCCGAGATGCAGATCGTCGCGCGGTCGTATCCGGGAGCGGAGTGGTGACGCAGACCGGTGCGCGAAGCCGGTTCTGGGACGTGGTCGCCGACGTACTCGACCCGGAAGTCCCGGTGTTGAGCATTGTGGACCTGGGGATCGTGCGCGACGTGCGCGAGGAGGGTGACACGGTGGTCGTGGACGTGACGCCGACCTACTCCGGTTGCCCGGCGATGCACGTCATCCAACAGGACATCGAAAGCGCGCTCCGCCACGCCGGCGCGGCGCAGGTCCGAATCAACACCGTGTTTCAACCGGCGTGGACCACCGATTGGATCAGTGAGGATGCGCGCGAACGACTCCGCGTTTACGGAATCGCGCCGCCATCGGGTCGCGCACCCGCGAGCGGGGAACTGATTTCACTCCAGCGCCGCACGCCCGTCGTGGCGTGCCCGAATTGCGGTTCGGCGAATACCACGGAGCGCAGCGCGTTCGGATCGACCGCCTGCAAGGCGATCTGGTTCTGCGACGCGTGCTCCGAACCCTTCGAGTACCTGAAGCCCATCTGACGTTCGCGGAAAATTGATCTGGGTCGCAGTCTCCGGATGATGGTCATCGCTCATGCCGGACGTATGGTGCCTCGAACGCGATCCGGAGAAACCAGATGGAAGCTGAAAGAAGTGAGACCGCCCACTTTGGCGGATCAGGTACGACCGAGCTCCTGCACGGCGACATCACCGGCGAAATCATCTCCTCCTTTTACGCCGTCTACAACGAACTCGGATTCGGATTTCTCGAATCGGTCTACGTTCGGGCGTTGGCGATCGAGCTGTTCCAGCGCCGCATGAACGTCGCGCGCGAAGTGCCAGTCACCGTCTACTACAAGGGCGTGACGGTGGGTACGTACCGCGCGGACCTGGTCGTGGCCGAAACCGTGGTCGTTGAAGCCAAGGCCGGCGAGCACACCGCGGAATCCGACCGCATCCAGCTGCTGAACTACCTTCGCGCGTCAGGCAAGGAGGTCGGATTACTCCTGCATTTCGGACCGAAGGCCACGTTGAAGCGCGTCATTCACACGAAAAAGTTCGGTGAACTCGTCGTCGGAACAGCGATTTCCGCGGAAAGGCAGAACGCGGAAGAAACTGATTGACGGTTTCACGCAGGTACTGATGGCGGCAACGGGAACACCAATGCAGTCAGTCTCGAACATCTCAGGACCCTTTGGTGTTCCCGTTGCCGCCAGCCGTACCCGCGAAAATCCGCCAACCCCGTTTCATCCGCGTTCCGCCCTACCCGCGAAAATCGTTATGAAATCAGAAAGTGATGTCGAACTGGCCACCCGTCACCATGAGATTCGTCCCGCCGCCCGTCGGCACCAGGGTACCCGAGAACGTGCCCACGATCCGGTTCGCTGTCAGCGACGAGATGGTTATGGTGCCGCTCCCGCCCTGGAACCCAGTACCGTACCCGGTAGTCTGGCTGCCGACGATCAGCGACGACCCGTCGCCGCCACCGTAGAGGTTCAGGTCGTGAGGGCCGGGCCCGGTGGCGTTCGCGATGCTCACGACGAGGGCGTAAGCCGAGCCGCCTCCAAAACCCGAGGCGCCTAATCCGATGTAGTTCGGGTCGGAGCGCGTCACCGAGACGGTGCCGGTCGCGCTCCAGTTCACGCCCCCAATCGACGCGGTCATCGAGCCGTTGGTCGCGCCTCCGCCGTTGGGCGGACCCAGCGGATTTCCATCGTCGTCATCGTCGCTGCCGCCGCCGCACGCAAGGGCGGCGACGGTCGCTAACAGGGCCAGCGTTCGGGTACCGCGCATGTAGCCTCCGGGGCGGGCGGTTGATTGCTTCACCCCGCCATGCGCAGAAACCCCTCAAAATCCGTCAGTCGTCGCGACTGAGTACAGAAAGGATGTTGCCCGCCGGGTCCTTGAACCACGCGATATCAGGCCCGCCACCGCCACTGGCGATTCCTTTTTCGTTCGTGGTGATGCCGTTCATGTCCTTGTAGTGCTCGAAACGCACTCCCTTCGTGGAGAGACGGTCGACTGCCACTTCGACGTCGCTGACCGGGAAGTTCAGGACCGTGAACGAAGCCGGTTGATGGTTCGGCTTCTGGTACAGGAAGACCTTGTTCCCACCGCCCACGTCGAGCTCCAGCCCTTCCATGTTATCCGCCACCTCCAGGCCTAACGTGTCGCGATAGAACGTCCGGGCCTTGTCCACGTCGTCGATGGAGAAACTCCCGAACGCCTTCGTTTCGGTCAGCACCGCGTCATGCTGTTTCATGGTCAACATCCCTCCGTAGGACAGCAATTGACCGGAATCTAGGCCGATCCGCCCGAATCCCGAGCGAGCTGGTCTCCGGCGACGGCCCCGGGGACGGAGGAGGGACGGAGGAGGGACGGAGGAGGGACGGAGGAGGGACGGAGGAGGGACGGAGCAGGGACGGAGCAGGGACGGAGCAGGGACGGAGCAGGGACGGAGCAGGGACGGAGGAGGGACGGAGCAGGGGTCTGACCCCGTGATGCCTGGCGGGCTCAGGTTTGCAGCAGGAGCCTGATCCGTTCGGCGATCTGCTCGGCGGAAGGAAGAACGGCGTTGAGCAGGTCCGGGTGATACGGCATCGGGATGTCCGCCACGCACAACCGGTCGACCGGCGCATCCAGGTTCCAGAACGACTCGCGCGCAATCACCGCTGCGACCTCGGCGCCAAAGCCCGCCGTCATCGTGTCCTCATGAACGATCAGGCAACGCCCGGTCTTCCGCACCGACGTGAGCACCGCTTCCCGGTCCCACGGCGCAATCGTCCGCAGATCGATGAGCTCCACCGATCCGTCACCCACGGCCACGGCGTCGGCGCAGCGGTGCACCATCGCCCCCCAGGTCACGAGCGTCACATCGGAGCCTTCCTGGATGACCCGCGCCGAGCCTAACGGGATGACGTAATCGTCGCCGGGGTATTTCGCGCTGCCGTCGCTGGTCATCAGCAGCGACCGGTGCTCGAAGAAGATCGTCGGGTTCGGTGACCGCATCGCCGTCCGCAGCAAGCCAACCGCGTCCGCCGAATTCGACGGCATCACCACCTGCCATCCGACGGCGTGCGCCCACTGCACTTCGGCACTCAGGCTGTGCCACGGATCGCCGACGTCTTTCCCGAACCCGCCCGGCAGGCGCACGACGATCGGTGCACAGAAACGGTTTGCGGTGCGCCATCGCAGCGTACCGAGGTTGTTGAGTTGTTCGGCGGCGGGGTCGGCATACTTCCGGAACTGGATTTCCGCCACTGGCACGAGGCCGGCGATCGCCATGCCCACGGCGCGCCCGATGATGCCTTCCTCGGAAAGGCTCGTATCGAACACGCGTGCCGCGCCGTGTTTGCGCTGCAGACCCTCGGTGACCAGGTGCACGCCACCCTTCACCCCCACATCTTCGCCGAACACCAGCAGTCGCGGGTTCACCGTCAGCTCGTGGTCCAGCGTTCGACGCACGGCTTCGGCCAGGCGCAGCAGGTCACCGGTTTCCGCGGGAACCGGCGATCCCTCGAGTCGCTCGCGTTCGGCGATGGGCATGCCACCGAATGCAGGCCGCTCCTGATCCGGCTCCTCGTAGACGTAACGGAAAATGCCGGTCGGATCCGGAGCGGGACGATCGCGTGCTCCTTTCAGGCCGGCCTGCACGTCACGTTCGACTTCATGTTCGAGCTCGGTCCATTCGGCTTCGGAAAGGACTTCCGGGACGAGATACGACTTCATCTTCGGGATCGGGTCGCGTTCCCAATCCCGCGAGATCTCGGCCTCGCTCCGGTAGCCGCGCTGGTTGTCGGGTCCCGAATGACTGGACAGACGCGGTACCGTCAGGCGCAGCATCGCCGGGCCGTTTCCTTCGCGCACGTGCCTGACGACTTCGTCGGTGAGCGCGGCGCTCTCCGCGGGATTCGTACCATCGCCATCGCGAATGAACAAGTTCTGGAACGAGGCGAGATTCGCGGCAATGTTGCCGCCCGGCGTCTGCATCTCGCCGCGCACCGAAATCCCGAGCCCATTGTCCTCGATGCAGAAGAGCAGCGGGAGCTTCAACGTCGTCGCAATCGTCAGGCACGACCAGAACCCGTTGGTCGCCACCGACGCTTCACCGCCGAGTACGACGGTGATCGCACCGCGCCAGCTCTCGTCCTGGAGCACGTCGCGATGATACGTGATCGCCTGCGCCCAGCCGGCCGCCGGCGTGTACTGGGAACCGACGTCTCCCGCCATGGGCAACACGATCGGACCGCTGTCCCGGCAGAGGTTGCAGACGACGCCGATGTCACGACCGTCGCTGAACCCGCCCGACCTGCCTAACGGCGATGCGAATCCGTCCTCGATGGACAGGCCGAGGCTGAGAAGCGTCGGCCGGGAGCGGTAATACGCGCTGACCGCATCGTGCGGATGATCGACGTGCGACGCCAGGATGCACTGCGCCATCTCGTGGCCGCGCGCCGAAAACTGGTACAGCACGAGGTGGTCCCGTGGGACCGAGCTGCGGTTCCGGTTGGTTGCTTCCTCGCTGTCGTCCATGGAACGCGAGACCAGCGCGTGATACGCGATCCGGCGCCAGTCCAGGCGCGTGTCAACGCCAGATCGTGGCGGCGCAGAGGCTCTCTTCCTGGTGGAGGACGGTGGCATCAGAGACCCGATGGAATCACGGCGAAAATCTAGCCAGGGGAACGCACTTCGGGAGCGACGTGAGACCGGTGGCGCCCCCCTTTCGAGAGGGATTCGTCACTGAAGACGATTGTTGGACCGGTCCGCACCGTGCCGTAAGTTGGAGAGCATCGTTCCATCCCGTCCAGTGACCATCACGCCGATGCCTGACGAGTTGCACCGCCGGGGAAGGCCTCGCACGCTGCCAACGATGGCGGCGTTGGTGGCGATACTCCTGGTCATTGCCTGGATGCCCTGGCAGGGCGGCGCCGTAACGCGAACGGCACTTCTTCGCGCCGAGGACGCTCGGGGAGACGGCCCGGACGGCCTCAAACCGCTCATCGACGGGTTAGCCGTACCGGCTCTCCGGACGATTGCCATTCGCGGCATCGGACGGCAGGAACGGCCCGAGCTGGTGGCCCACATCATCCCGTATCTCTCTGATGAATCGCTGACGGCGACCGTTGCCGACGCAATGGCACAAAGCCTGGCTGGCCTGCCACCGGATTCGAGTCGTACGACCGCGCAACGCGAACTGGTGGACACTGTCTTTCGGATGCTGCGCGATCGTGCGAGTGCCGACACGAGCGTGGTAAACCGGGCGGCGCTCGCACGGAGCATCGGTCGGTTACCGTATGGCGAGGCTGGTCAGGCGCGGGCCGCTGACTCGGTTCTCATTTCGATGGTGAAGCCGAGTCTGGAGAAGCCACAGGAGTTTTCTGTGGTGAGTGGAATGGCACAAGGCTTGTACACCCTGGCCAGATCGCGGCGTACACTCGGGGCCCTTTCACCCGCCGCGGTTGCCTGGTTGCGATCCGTCCTGACGTTCGGTCTCGACGTCGCGAATACGCCAGTGATACGACGCACGGCGTGGCTCGCGCTGACCGCCAACGGCGCGGTTGATCACAGGGACGTCCGTGGAACGATTTCCGAGGATCCTGACCCGCAGTCAGTACGATTGGCTGTCGCCGCGATGCCTAACGTGTCGGACAGCGCATTCTGGCGCGAACAACTGGCGCGTGTGGCGGACGATCCCCCACCGATGGTCCGCCTGGAGTGGGTGCGCGTCTACCGGCTGCTCCTGGGTGCGACTGATTGCCGGCCGTTGCTGCAGGCGCTCGGCGATTCGGTTCACCACGTGCGGCTGGCGGCCATCGACGCACTCGGCGGCTCATGCCCACAGCGTGACGCGGTCGTCGCTGCCCTGACGCGGATCATCGAAGTAGGCGCATCGCAGCCAATGGCGCGCGCGGCGACTGGCGTGTCGTGGCACGCGAAAGCGCATGCGCTCGCGGCCCTGGCGCGCGCGGATTCAACGACGGCCGCTCCATTGCTCAAGCGCGAGAGCCGGCACCCGGTCTGGCAGGTACGCATGTACGTCGCACGTGGAGCGCTCGCCATGCGAGACTCGATGCTGCTGTCGACCCTGGCACGCGACTCGGTAGGCAACGTCAGGGAAGCGGCGATCCAGGGACTCTCGACAATCGCGGGCCATGCCTTTGATTCGGTGTACGCGAGGGCGCTGGCCAGCAGCGACTACCACGTCGTCCTCGCTGCCGCGCGTGCCTTACGCGGAACACCTGCTCCCGCTCTGGCGCGGCCAGCCGTGGTCGCAGCACTGCTGAGGATCTCCCGCGAACAACGACAGACCTCGCGCGACCCCCGGATGGAACTGCTCGCACGGCTGCGTGACATCGGGGATCGTGAAAGCGCCGCGGTGCTTCCCCGGCTCCTGACAGACGTCGACCCCGTCGTCGCTACCGAAGCCGCCAGCGTGTACACACACCTGACGCGCAATCCTCCTCCACGTGTCGCCGGCCGGCGAGGGTCAAAGCTGGTGATGCCGCCGTCGGGAACGATTCGCCTCCGCGTCACCATGTCACCATCTACCGGTGGCGGTACGTTCGAGGTGCTGCTCGACGCCGACGTGGCGCCGATGTCGGCCGCGCGCGTCATCGACCTCGTCCGACGGCGTTACTACGACGGGCTCACCTTTCACCGCGTCGTGCCCAATTTCGTGCTTCAGGGCGGAAGTCCGGGCATGAACGAGTACGTCGGCGATGGTCCGTTCATGCGCGATGAACTCGGCCTGGCCCACCACGCGCGCGGTACCGTCGGCATATCGACGCGCGGGCGCGACACGGGAGACGCGCAATGGTTCATCAACCTCGTCGATAATTTCCGGCTCGACCACGAGTACACGGTTCTCGGCACCATCGTGCGCGGTATGGACGTGGTGGACCGGATCCTCGAAGGGGACGTGATCGCGTCTGTTCGCGTGGTGCCCTGACAAATCAGACGGAACCGGCGCTAGTTTTCGCGCAGACGATTTCCGGAACGCGATGGAATACCAGCACATCAAGGTAGAGATCAGGGACGCCGTTCAGATTATCACGCTGAACCGGCCCGAAGTTCTCAACAGCTTCAATCTTCCGATGGCCCGCGAGCTTCAGGACGCGCTCGCCGCCGCCGCAGCCAACGCTGCCATTCGTGCCGTGCTCATCACCGGTGAAGGCCGTGGCTTTTGTGCCGGACAGGACCTGGCCGCCGTGGATCCCGCGGCCGACCTCGGCGAAACGGTGCGCGCGCAGTACAACCCGGTGATACGCGCAATCCGGCGGCTCGAGAAGCCGGTGGTCTGCGCCGTGAACGGAGTCGCTGCCGGCGCGGGGGCGAACCTGGCATTCGCCTGCGACATCGTCTTTGCGTCGACAGAGGCGTCGTTCATCCAGTCGTTCAGCCGGATCGGCCTGATACCGGACAGCGGCGGCACGTTCATCCTTCCGCGACTGGCAGGCCTGGCGCGGGCGAACGGTCTTGCCTTGTTAGGCGGCAAGATGGGCGCCGCCCAGGCACGCGATTGGGGCCTGATCTGGGACACCACCGAACCGGCCGCTCTCCTCCCGCACGCGCTGGAGGTCGCTACTACGCTCGCGACACAACCGACTCGTGGTTTCGGCCTCACCAAGCAGGCCTTCAACGAGTCGCTGGTGAACGACCTCGATGCACAGCTCGACCTCGAGGCGGACCTGCAGTCCCAAGCGGGTCGCACGAGCGACTTTGCCGAAGGCGTCGCGGCGTTCCGCGCCAAGAGGCCGCCAGTCTTTCGCGGCCAATGATTCCCGTTGGTATCGTCGGGGCGGGGGCGATGGGATCGGGCATCGCGCACGTCGCACTCCGGAATGGCCATCCGGTCGTCCTTGCCGACGTCGAAAAGAGCGCCGCGCTCAAGGCGAAGCAGATCATCGAAACGTCACTGTCGCGGGAAATGGAGAAGGGCCGCCTGACGAAAGCCGTGGCCGAGGCGGCGGCGAAGAATCTTTCCATTGCCTCGCTCCCGATGGGCCTTGGCGATTTTGCCCAATGCGGGCTGGTTGTCGAAGCGATCATCGAAGGGCTCGATGCCAAGCAATCGCTGTTCAGCGCGCTCGAAACCGTTGTCGGCGAAGAGTGCCTTCTGGCCACGAACACGTCGTCGCTCTCGGTGACGTCCATTGCGTCCGCCTGCCATACGCCGGGCCGGGTCGTCGGGATGCACTTCTTCAACCCGGCGCCGATCATGCCGCTCGTGGAGATCATTCCCGGTGCGCAGACCTCGACGCAGGTCATCCGGACGGCAAAGGGACTCGCAGAAGGTTGGGGAAAGGTTACGGTGCTGGCCGCGGATTCACCGGGCTTCATCGTGAATCGCGTGGCGCGGCCGTTTTATGGCGAATCGCTGCGCATGCTCGAGGAAGGCATCGCCGACGCGCCCACGATCGACTGGGCGATGCGCGAGCTTGGCGGCTTCCGCATGGGGCCATTCCTCCTGATGGATTTCATCGGCAACGACGTGAATTACGCCGTAACCGAGTCGGTCTGGCGGGCGACGTACTACGATGCGCGCTACAAGCCTTCCGTCACTCAGCGGCGGCTCGTCGAGGCGGGATGGTTAGGCAGAAAGACCGGCCAGGGCTTCTACGACTACGGACCGAACGCGTCTCCCCGGCCGGCCACCGAGGATCGCGTGCTTGGCGAGAAAATCGTCATGCGGGTACTGGCGATGCTCGTGAACGAGGCGGCCGAAGTGGTCCGCTGGCGCATCGCGTCGCCGGCCGACGTCGACCTGGCGATGACCCGGGGCGTCAACTACCCGCGCGGTCCGCTGGCCTGGGGTAATGAACTTGGCCTGCTGCACGTCGTCGAGGAGATCGAGCGCCTTCGGGAAGACTCGGGCGAGGAGCGTTATCGATCCAGTCCGTTGCTCAGGACCATGGTGAAGGAAGGAAAGAAGTTCTTCGAATGACGCATCCGCCTGACGAGCAGCGGCTTGCCGAACGGGTCGTGAACGCGATGATGGCGCACGACGCGTTCAGTCAGTGGCTCGGCATCGAGATCATCGAGACGGCGCCGCGACGGAGCACCTGCCGGATGACGGTGCGGGCGGAGATGGTGAACGGCTTCGGCGTCGTGCACGGCGGGATCGCCTTTTCACTGGCCGATTCAGCCTTTGCCTTCGCCTGCAACTCGCACGGCAACGTTACGGTCAGCATCGAAAACTCGGTTACGTATCCTGCTCCCGTTCGCGTCGGCGATGTACTGACCGCGATTGCGAAGGAGGACGCTTCATCAGGCAGGCTCTCGTATTACAGCGCCGAGGTAAGGAACCAGCATGGCGAAGTCGTCGCGCTCTTCAGGGGCACGGCGTTCAAGACTGACAGGGCGCACGTCGTGGAATCGAGAGAGTGATCCTAACGACGCACTCACGACTCACGACTCACGTCCTCACGGTTCCTATTCCCGATTCCCTATTCCCTATTCCCGATTCTGTAGATGGCCGACGCTTTCATCGTTGACGGGCTTCGTACACCAATCGGATCGTTCGGCGGAAGCCTCGCTTCCGTCCGACCGGACGATCTTGCTGCGCTCGTCGTTCGTCGCCTGCTCGAGCGACACCCGTCGCTCGATCCGGAGCGCATCGATGACGTGATCCTCGGCTGCGCAAACCAGGCTGGCGAGGACAATCGCAACGTCGCGCGCATGTCCCTTCTGCTCGCGGGACTGCCTGTCTCGGTGCCCGGGATCACGGTGAATCGCCTTTGTGCATCCGGCCTGAGTGCTGTCGCTATGGCGGCCGCGTCGATCAAGGCACAGGAGGGGGAGTTGTACGTCGCGGGCGGCGTGGAAAGCATGACGCGCGCGCCGTATGCGCTGGCCAAGTCCGGATCGCCCTGGGGCAGGGACGCGCAGATCTACGACACGAGCATCGGCTGGCGCTTCGTGAACGCGAAGATGAAGGAGATGTACGGCATCGACTCGATGGGTGAGACGGCCGAGAATGTGGCCGAATTGCACAAGGTGGCGCGCGAGGACCAGGACCGGTTTGCGGTCTTGTCGCAGAAGAAGGCCACCGCGGCACGCAGCCGGGGACGGTTCGCTTCCGAGATCACGCCGGTGACGATTCCCGGAAGCAAGCGGGGCACGGAGGTCGAGTTCAGCGCCGACGAGTTCATCAAGCCGGATACGAGCGTCGAGATCCTTGCGAAGCTGCGGCCAGCTTTCAGGAGCACGGCCATGGCCAGCGTCACCGCCGGCAACTCGTCAGGCATCAATGACGGCGCGGCGGCGCTTCTGGTCGCTTCTGGGCGGATCGTCAAGGAGTTCAACCTGCCGGTGCTTGCCCGCGTCGTGTCGTCCGCGGCCGCCGGCGTCGAGCCGCGCCTCATGGGGATGGGGCCGGTGCCTGCCTCGAGGAAGGCGCTCAAGCTGGCCGGTCTCTCGCTTGACCAGGTCGATGTCATCGAACTCAACGAAGCGTTCGCGTCGCAATCGCTGGCATGCGTTCGTGAGCTCGGCCTGGCCGACGACGACCCGAGGGTAAACCCGAACGGCGGCGCGATCGCACTGGGCCACCCGTTAGGCATGTCCGGCGCCAGGCTGGTCCTGACCGCCGCCCGCGAACTGGAATCTACCGGAAAGAAACGCGCCCTGTGCACCATGTGTGTAGGCGTCGGGCAGGGAGCCGCCCTGATCATCGAAGCCTGACAAAAAAGGGGTCAGACACCTTTTCAAGCCTGGAACAGGTGTCTGGCCCTTTTTGAAAAGGTGTCTGACCCCATTTTCTATTTCAATGATCTACGAATTTGGCGGCTTCATACCGGTCGTTCACGAAACGGCGTTCGTCCATCCGCAGGCCGCGGTGACCGGGAATGTCATCATCGGCCGGGATGTGTACGTCGGGCCGGGAGCTGCATTGCGTGGCGACTGGGGCGGCATCGAGATCGCTGACGGGTGCAACGTCCAGGAGAACTGCACCATCCACTCCTTCCCCGGCAAGATCGTCGTCCTCGAGGAGGGCGCACACATCGGTCACGGCGCCGTCATTCACGGCGCGCGAATCGGCAGGAACGCGCTCATCGGCATGAACGCGGTCATCATGGACCATGCCGTGATCGGCGCGGGATGCATCATCGGCGCGCTGACGTTCGTGCCGTCAGGAATGGTCATCGCCGAACGTAAAGTGGCCGTCGGATCGCCAGCCCGAATCGTGCGCGACGTCAGCGACGAGATGCTCGCCTGGAAAACCGACGGCACTCGACTCTACCAGTCACTCCCCGCCATGATGCGCGAATCGTGGAAGCCCGTGGAACCGCTCCGGGAATTGCCTTCCGACAGGCCGGAACAGGCGAGTCACTACAGCACCTGGAACGAAAAGAAGAAGTAAACGGCCACCCGGCTTCAATGAATCCGGCTTCCCACCCTCTTGAGTCGGCGCGCTAAAAACGAAAGGGCCGAAGCGACAGCCTCGGCCCTTTCACGACCTGACGATCTCACGACGTCACTTCTTTGGTTTCGATGCCTTCGAATCCGAGGAACGGAGATCGTTTGCGCCGTATGCCGTCTTCGTCGCAGGATCGTAAAGGATAGAATGCGCATCACCCTGGCCCGCGCCTCGGCTCATCGCGGCCCGGTGTCCCATCGCTCGTAAGGCAGCAAAGGCTTCCGGGGTCATCCCGTTTGCCTCGATGCTGGTCGTGTCAGGCAGCCACTGGTGGTGCATGCGTGGCGCGTCGACCGCGGCCCGCACGTCGCGCTTGAACAGCGTCACGCCAAGGATGACGTCGAGCACCGTGTTCGGGATGGTGCGGCCGCCCGGCGATCCCGTCACGAGGAGCAGTTGCCCACCGCGGGTCACGATCGCGGGCGCCATTGAGCTCAGCATCCGCTTTCCCGGCGCGATCAGGTTGGCCGGCGTGCCGATGTCACCCGTCAGGTTCGTTTCGCCCGGCTTCTTGTTGAAGTCGCCCATCTCGTTGTTGAGGATGATCCCCGTGCCCCCGACCACGACGCCGGAACCGAACCCGGCTTCGAGCGTGTAGG
The DNA here is from genome assembly GCA_946887155.1 of uncultured Gemmatimonadota bacterium. The sequence goes on along the minus strand of CAMPKM010000003.1, from coordinate 4,719 downwards.
TATTCGACACCGCCATGCCGTTCGCGTCGACGACGGAGAAGTGCGTCGTCTCCTCGGACTCGTGCGCGGCGACCGTGACGATGTCGGCGCCTAACTGGGCGGAGTTGGACGCCACCGTCGTGCTGATCGTCTTCGCCAGCGAGTCGGCGTATTTCGTTGAGATCAGGTGTTCCACCGGAACCTTCACGAAATCGGCGTCCCCCAGGTAGCGCGCGCGATCCAGATACGCGCGCCGAGCCGCTTCGATCCGGCGGTGCATGTACTCGGGCGACCCGGCGGCCGTGTTCGCGACGCCCATCCGTTCCATCAGCATCAGCGTCTGGATCATGACGATACCGCCTGACGAGGGCGGACCCATCGAGATGATCTCGTTGCCAAGGAACTTGCCGCGAACGGGAACGCGCTCGACGGCCTTGTAGTCCTTCAGGTCGGCCTTGCTGATGATCCCGCCGTTGCGCGCCATCTGTGCGTCGATCGAGTCGGCGATCCAGCCGGTATAGAACGCGTCCGGGCCCTTCGTCGCGATCTCGTTCAGGGCACGTCCGAGATCCTTGAGCTGGATCCGGTCACCTTCGACCCACTCGCCACCGCCCACCTTTCCGTAGGCGGCGACCGACGTTGAAAACGCGGCCATCTTGCCTGGTCGGCCTTCGGTTCCGGTGCGCAACTGACTGTTGAGCGACCGCGAAAGCGCGCTCGTCAGGATCCAACCGTTGGTGGCGATATCGGCTGCCGGCTTTACGACTTCACTCCACGGCAGCTTGCCGTACTTCTTGTGCGCCAGCTCGAGGCCGCGCACGGTGCCCGGTACGCCTGGCGCGAGCCAGCCGCGTGCCGTGAGCGACCGATCGATCTTGCCGTCGGCGCCGAGGTACATGGTGGCCGTTGATTTGCCCGGAGCGCGCTCGCGGTAGTCGATCGTGGTCGCGGTCCCGTCAGGCAGGCGGATGATCATGAACCCGCCGCCGCCGATGTTGCCGGCACTCGGGTGCGTGACCGCCAGCGCAAAGGCCGTGGCGACGGCAGCATCGACGGCGTTGCCACCCTTGGCGAGAATCGCCGCGCCAATGTCCGACGCCGGAGCGGAGACCGAGACGACCAACCCGGTCTTCGATTCGACGGTAATCGAATCCTGCTCCTGGGCAACAGCCGTCGTTGCCGACAGGAATGCAATGAGGAATGCGCGCTTGATCATGAACGACTCACGGTTTGGGGTCGCAAAAAGGGGTCAGACTCCTTTTCGCCGGAGCGGCAGAGAACTTTATCGTACCCATCAGCGAAAAGGAGTCTGACCCCTTTTTGATACGCTGGGAAGGGTCGTCCCGCTGCCCGCCTGAGGCGGTAGATTCAGGCATGAAACTGCAGAATTACGTCGCCGGCCGGTGGGTCGAGGGCGATGGCCCGGGCACGGCCTTGCTGAATGCGGTCAACGGGGAGGTCGTGGCGCAGGCAACGGCGGACGGCCTCGACCTCGTTACCATGCTGGACCATGCGCGCCGGGTTGGCGGTCCCGCCCTCAGGAAAATGACGTTCCACGCGCGGGCGCGGATGCTGAAGGCGATGGCCCTCCACCTCCAGGAGCGCAAGGACGACTTCTACGCGCTTTCGGCGGCGACCGGGGCGACGAAGACCGACTCGTGGATCGATATCGACGGCGGGATCGGCACGTTTTTCGTCTATGCGAGCAAGGGACGCCGCGAGTTCCCCGACGAAACCTTCTATATAGACGGCCCGGTCGAGGCGATCTCGAAGAACGGCACCTTTATCGGGCGTCACATCTGCGTGCCGATGGAAGGCGTCGCGGTCTTCATCAACGCGTTCAACTTCCCCGTCTGGGGCATGATGGAGAAACTTGCGCCGGCGCTGTTGGCGGGAGTACCCGCGATCGTGAAGCCCGCGACGCTCACGTCCTACCTGACCGAGCGCGTGTTCCGCGCGATGATCGACGCCAAGATTTTTCCCGATGGTGCGATCCAGCTCATTTGTGGAAGTGCGGGCGACCTGCTCGATCATCTTGGGCCGCAGGACAGCGTCGCGTTTACCGGCTCGGCGGCGACGGGCCGCAAGCTCAAGTCGCAGCGATCGATCATCGACAACGCGGTCCGGTTCAACCTCGAGGCGGATTCGCTCAACTGCGCCATACTCGGCCCCGACGCGGAACCGGGGTCCGAGGAATTCGACCTGTTCGTGAAGGAAGTGACGCGTGAGATGACGGCCAAGGCGGGCCAGAAGTGTACCGCGATCCGGCGCACGATCGTGCCCGATTCGAAGATGGAAGCGGTGATCGATGCGCTGAGGAACCGGTTGTCAGGAGTAAAGGTGGGCGATCCGGCGGTGGACGGCGTGAAGATGGGGCCCCTGGCCGGGACGGCGCAGGTCAAGGAAGTGCGCGAGTCGCTCGGCGTGCTGCAGGGCGGGGCAGAGCTGATCTATGGCGGCAACGGGGTCGAGCCGTTAGGTGTTCCCGCGGGGCGGGGCGCCTTTTTCCCGATCACGCTGCTGGCGTCGAGCCGGCCGCACGACCAGTTGCAACCGCACGAGGTCGAGGCCTTTGGCCCGGTCAACACCGTGATGCCCTACCGGTCGGTTGCCGACGCGATCGATCTGGCCCGGCTCGGCCGGGGAAGCCTGGTCGGGTCGCTGTTTACGAACGCCGACTCCGTGGCCAGGGACGTCGTCATGGGTGTGGCGGCTTATCATGGCCGGCTGTACGTCCTCAACCGCCATTCCGCGAAGGAGGCGACCGGACACGGGTCGCCGCTCCCGCACCTCGTGCACGGCGGTCCCGGTCGTGCTGGTGGCGGTGAAGAGATGGGCGGCATTCGCGGCGTCCTGCACTACATGCAGCGCACCGCTGTCCAGGCGTCACCCACGACGCTCTCGTGCATAACGAGGGAATGGGTGACCGGCGCCGAGCAGCCGCACGATGCGATCCACCCGTTCCGGAAGCATTTCGAGGAGCTGCGGATCGGCGAGACACTCACGACGCACCGCCGCACGGTGACGGAGACGGATATCGTGAACTTCGCCGCCATCAGCGGCGACCATTTCTACGCCCATGTCGACGACATCGCGGCGAAGGAGTCGATCTTCGGCAAGCGCGTGGCGCACGGCTATTTCGTCCTGAGCGCGGCGGCGGGGTTGTTCGTCGATCCCGCCCCGGGGCCAGTACTGGCCAACTACGGCCTCGAGAACCTTCGATTCACGAAGCCGGTCTTTGCGGGTGACACCATCCAGGCGAAGCTGACATGCAAGTCGAAGACAGCGAAGGAGACCGTTGCTGACGGCATTCCGCAGGGTGTCGTGGCATGGGACGTGAACGTGACGAACCAGGAGAACGAACTGGTGGCAACCTATACGATTCTCACCCTCGTGAAGCGGCTCGCCAAAGAGGGAGGAAAGCACGCCTGATGCGCCACCGATTCCTCATTCCCCATTTCCGATTCCCGCTGTTCGCCGTGGCGCTGACTTTCGCCGCCTGCTTCGGCGGATTCCGTCCAGCTCCGCTCACTACGCCCACCGATTCGCGGTTCATCACCATCGCGCCCGACTCCTTCGACGTCGACATGGTGACGACCAAGGGCGCGATGCGAGTGCGCATCCGCCGCGACTGGGCGCCGTTAGGCGCTGACCGGTTCTACGGGCTCGTCCGGAACCACTATTTCGATTCCGTCGCGTTTCACCGGACCATCCGCAACTTCGTCGCGCAGTTCGGCATCCACGGAGACACCGCCGTGAGCCGCGCCTGGCGCGGCCGGTCGATCCTCGACGATCCCGTCAAGGCGCAGAACCGGAAGGGGACGCTCTCGTACGCTCGCGGCGGGCCCAACACGCGGTCGGTCCAGCTCTTCTTCAACACGGTCGACAACACGCCCAGGCTGGATACGCTGAACGGGTTCGGCTTTCCGCCGATCGGCGAGGTCGTCGAAGGACTGAGCGTGCTCGACTCGCTCAACTGGGAATACAGTGGCACGCGCGGTGGCCAGACCTTCCCCGGCCCGTCGCAGGATTCGCTCTCCCGCCAGGGAAACGCCTACCTGCGCCGCCACTTTCCTCGGCTGGATTACATCCTGACCGCGCGTATCGGCAGGGAATTCCGCTGACGGCTGAATTCCAGACCTGCCGGCACGCTGCCGGAACGGCCGGGACTCGCCACGGCGCATGACGATTCGTCACCGCCGGCCACCGCTCGGCCCCATCTCCACTTGACCGTCTAGTGGGCAGGAGGCATCTTCGCGTTCACTAGACCGTCTAGTCGGCGCCCATGACTCCTCGACCAACCTCGCTCCTCCAGGGCACGCTCGACCTGATCGTGCTCCAGCTCCTCCAGGCCGAACCCACCAACGGGTACGACCTCAGCCTGCGTATCCAGGCTACCACCCGCGACGTGCTCAACGTCAACGCCGGGTCACTGTATCCCGCGCTCTACCGGCTCGAGGAGCAGGGCATGATTCGCGCGCATTGGGAAGCGACGGAAAACGGGCGGCGGGCAAAAGTGTATGCCGTCACCGCCGCCGGCCGCAGGCAGCTCGCCGAACATCGCGAGTCATGGGCCCGATTCTCGGGCGCCCTGCAGGCCATCCTCAAGATCACCTGAGCGCCTGACCAGTGATTCAGCGCGTCCGCCTCTGGCTTCGGCTTCTGGTCACGCCGGGATACCTCGAGCGCGAGATGGACGAGGAAATGTCGATGCACATCGACCGGGCGACCGAGCGTTAC
>CAMPKM010000002.1 GCA_946887155.1 uncultured Gemmatimonadota bacterium | reverse complement strand
GCCTTTCGGCAGTTCGCGCCTTTCGGCAGTTCGCGCCCTTGGCAGTTCGCGCTTCCCGCAGTTCGCACCCTTACCCAAATTCGCCCCTCGCTCAGTCCCTCCCCCGAACCACGCTCCTTGCCTCCTCCATCTGCTGCTTCAACGCCTCTGGTCCCGTCCCTCCTCGCAGGTCCCGTCGCGCGAGTGACCGTTCGGGTAGAAGCGCTTCGAGCACGTCTGCACCAAAGGTCGCGTGTGCGGCCGCATAGGACGACAGCGGCAGTTGATTGAGCTCCACGCCAGCCGTTTCCGCTTCACGGACCAGTCGTCCCACCGCGCCGTGTGCGTCGCGAAAACTCACGCCGCGATCGACGAGGTAGTCGGCCAGATCGGTGGCCATCAGACCTGAGGCTACCGCGGCGCGCATGCGACCCTCGTCAAATCGTGTTTCATCGAGGGCGCCAGCGACCGAGGGAATCACCAGCAACATGGTATCCACCGCATCAAACAGCGGCCGCTTGTCGTCCTGCAGGTCCTTGTTATAGCCGGAGGGCAATCCCTTCAGCGTGGCGAGGAGCGTGGTCAGGTTGCCCAGCATCCGTGCCGCAGAACCGCGGGCGATCTCGAACACGTCCGGGTTCCGCTTTTGCGGCATCATGCTCGAACCGGTACTGAACCCGTCGCCGAATCGCACGAACCCGAATTCCCCCGAACCGAACAGGATCAGGTCCTCCGCCAGTCGCGACAGGTGAGTCGCGCACAACGTCAGCGTAAAGAGCATTTCGGCGACAAAGTCCCGATCGGCAACGGCGTCCACGCTGTTGGGCGATACGGTGGCGAAGCCCAGACGCTCGCGAAGCAATTCTCGCGAGACCGGAAAGGCGCTGCCGGCCACCGCGCCACTGCCTAACGGCATGGACGACGCGCCCAGTACCGCCTGCTGGAGGCGCGTCCGGTCCCGCGACAGTGGCCAGAAGTGGGACAGCATCCAGTGAGCGCTGCGCACCGGCTGGGCGCGCTGGAGGTGTGTGTAGGCCGGCATGATGGCGTCGCCCATCCGCTCTGCCTGCGCGAGCATCACGCGCTGCAGTTCGTGTAGTGCCTCGTCCAGCCGCCGGCCCGCATCCATCGTCCACAGGCGTGTCGCCGTGGCTACCTGGTCGTTCCGGCTGCGGCCGGTGTGCAATCGCGAGGCTGGGGCGCCCACCTCCTCGTGGAGGAGGCGATCGATCAGTGTATGGATATCCTCGTCGGAGGCGGCCGGCGCGACACCGGCCTCGATGCGTTTCGCGACACGATCGAGGCCGTCGACCAGCACGCGGCCCTCCGCGACGGGGATGACACCCGCTGCGCCTAACGCTTCGGCCCAGGCCTGCGACAGCCGGATGTCGAACGGCCATAACCTGAAGTCGACGCCGATGGACCGATTGACCTGCTCGAGGAGCGGATGAGGCCCTCCAGCGAAGCGTCCACCCCAGAGCTTGTGCGACGGCTGGCTCTCCACCGGCTGGCCCGGCGACCGATCGGGTGTCACCGCCTGGTGGCGCCCGTTCGCGAGGCGCGCTCCGACGCCGCGAGCTGCTTGTCCTTGAGCGCGCGCACCCGCGCCGGCAGCCCGAACAGCCGTATGAAGCCGGCGGCGTCACTCTGCTCGTAGACATCGTCTTCGCCGAACGTCACGAACCGTTCGTCGTAGAGGGCGTGTTCGCTCTCGCGGCCGGCGATGATGACGTTCCCCCGATACAACCGCAGCGAAACGGTGCCCGTCACGCGCGCCTGCACCACGTTGACGAAGGCGTCGTACGCCTCACGCTCCGTCGTCCACCAGCGGCCCTCGTAGACGAGATCCGCATAACGAGGAGCCAGCAGGTCCTTGGCGTCCATCGTCCGGCGGTCGAGCACCAGCTGCTCGAGTTCACTCAGGGCGGTGTACAGCAGCGTGCCGCCTGGCGTTTCATAGACGCCTCGCGACTTCATGCCCACCAACCGGTTCTCGACGATGTCGGCTCGGCCGACGCCGTGCCGCCCGCCGATCCGGTTGAGTTCCGTGAGCAGGTCGACGGCGCCGAGCTCGCGACCGTTGACCGAGACCGGCGTACCGCTGCGAAAACCGATCGTCACCACTTCGGGCTCCGATGGTGCGTCCTGCGGGTCGGTGGTCAGGAGGAAGAGGTCCTTTGGTGGCGACTGTGCCGGATCTTCGAGCACACCGCCCTCGTGCGAGATGTGCCAGAGGTTGCGGTCGCGTGAATAGATCTTGGTCGTGGTGGCCGTGACCGGGATGTTGCGGGCCGCCGCATACGCCAGCGCGTCCTCGCGACTGCGGATGTCCCATTCGCGCCAGGGCGCGATCACCTTGAGCTCGGGCGCGAACGCCATGTAGGTCAGCTCGAACCGTACCTGGTCGTTCCCCTTGCCCGTGCACCCGTGCGCCAGCGCATCCGCGCCAACGGCCAGCGCGACTTCGACCTGACGGCGCGCAATCAGCGGCCGCGCGATCGAGGTGCCAAGGAGGTACTTGCGATTGTAGATGGCGCCGGCGCGCAGGGTCGGGTACACGAACGATTCGACGAACTCCTGGCGGAGATCCTCGACCGTGCACGACACCGCGCCGGATCGCAACGCCTTCTCCACGATGCCATCGAGCTCGCCTTCGCCCTGTCCGATATCGGCCGCCACACAAATCACTTCGGCGTCGTAGTGCTCGCGCAGCCAGGGGACGATGATGGAGGTGTCGAGCCCCCCGGAATAGGCGAGCACTATGCGCTGCATGAAAAGCTCCGTCGGTCGAGTTAGCGGAATGAATGCATAATTAACCGCACCGCGTCTCCGATTTCAACGCCACGCGTGGTGGTCAGGCACCGGTGCGGGCCAGTCGCTCCAGCTTCCGTTCCAGGCGGTCACGCGCGGTGCTCGAGCGACAGATGATGAGGATCGTGTTTTCGCCGCCAATGGTGCCGAGTACGTCCGGAAACGATTGGGCATCGATGGCTTCGGCGATAGGCTGTGCGCCACCGGCGATCGTCTTGACGACCAGCAGTTCTCCAACGCCATCGCTGGATTCGAAGAACTGGGGGAGCACGTCCTCGAGGGCGGTCCTGGAGTCGTCCGCCAGCGCGTCGGGCGACGCGTACCGTGCTCCGTGGGGAGTGGGAATCCTCGCCAGCCGCAACTCGCGCAGGTCGCGCGACAACGTCGATTGGGTAACGGCAAAGCCGCGGTCCTCGAGCAACTGGCGCAACTCTTCCTGGCTCGCGACCGGTTGAGCCGCCACGAGTTCGAGGATGAGGTGTTGGCGGCGCTTCTTGTTCACGCGCTGGCTCCCAGATGGTCTGCGGCGGCCGACCCCGACGATAGCACGCGGCTCCATCGCGTGTAAGCGCGCCACCGGCGGCGGGGCGGGGCCGGATAGCCGGATGTCCACCGGTTGACTCCGGGCCCATGCAATAATATGCATTGTATGTGCATAGAATCCCTGTCGGCGTCCTCGGCGCCAGCGGCTACGCCGGCCGCGAACTCTGTACGCTCATCGCCCAGCATCCACGCCTCGAGCTCGCCTTCGCGACTGCGAACGAACGGCGCGGTGAAACGATGCCGGTGCCGGGTGGCTCGGTCACGTTCGTCGCGCCTGACGACGCGCCGATCGGCAGCGCCGAACTGGTTTTCAGTTCACTGCCGCACGGCGCTTCCGCCGAATGGGTGGCCCGCGTCCGAAACACGGGCCCGCGCGTCGTCGACCTGTCATCGGACCTGCGGCCGGGTCACGCGACACAGGCGGTGCCCTATGGCCTCACGGAGCTCAACCGGCGACAGCTGCGCGACGCGCCGCTGATCGCGAATCCGGGGTGTTATCCCACCGCGATCCTGATGGCACTGGCGCCACTCATCCGGCACGAGCTCGTGCAGCCGGGTGCCACTATCGTTGCCGATGCCGCCAGCGGCGTCACCGGTGCCGGCAATTCCCCTCGCGCCGAAATGCTCTTCGGTGAAGTGACGGAGAATTTCCGTGCCTACGCCGCCGGCAATGAACACCGCCACCTGCCGGAGATGCGCCATACGGTTTCTGCGTTAGGCGGCGACGTGGACCTGCTGTTCACGCCCCACCTCCTGCCGGTGGCGCGCGGTATACTCGCCACCGTGACCGTGCCGGTGGTCTCCGTACCGGACGACCTGCTGTCACCGTGGCGCGACGACTACGGACAGGAGCCATTCGTCGAACTCGCGAACGACCTGCCGTCCCTCCGCGACGTCGTGCGCCGGAACGTCGTGCGGATCGCCGTGCGGCGGGTGAGTGGTGTACGGCAACCGACACTGCTCGTGTTCTCCGCGATCGACAACCTGGTCAAGGGCGCTGCCGGACAGGCCATCCAGAACGCCAACATATCATTGGGGCTGGCCGAGCCGATGGGGCTGCCCGCGTGAGGCGCGTGGTGAAGATTGGCGGTCGCGCGCAGTCGGAGGCGTCCCTGCCGCAGGAGCTGGCGAACGTGGCGGCCAGCGGCGCCGAGCTCGTGGTCGTGCACGGGGGCGGTGACGAGGTGTCGGCATTCCAGCGACGGCTCGGGGCCGAACCCACGTTTGTCGGCGGGCGTCGCGTGACCACCGAGGACGACCTGGAAATCGTCCGCATGGTACTGTCGGGGACCGTCAACAAGCGACTCGTCAGGCAGTTGCTCGACTGTGGCGTAGCGGCCGTTGGCCTTTCGGGGGAGGACGGCGGTATGCTGCCTGCCCTCCCACTCGACGGTGGAGCGCTCGGCGCGGTGGGAGAACCGACGACCGCCGATGCGAGGCCCATCGAAGCACTGCTGTCGGCCGGCTTCGTGCCGGTGGTCTCACCCCTCGGCCGTCACGCCGAAACCGGGCTGGGATTGAACATCAACGGGGATGATGCCGCCGCTGCCATTGCCGGTGCGCTGCGCGCCGACGAGCTGCTGCTTCTCGCCGACGTGCCCGGCGTGCGCGATGCCTCGGGCGCGATCATTCCTTCCATCACGATTGACGCGGTCGACAAGCTCATCTCCTCGGGGGTCGCGCAGGGAGGCATGTCCGCCAAGCTGCAGGCGGCCCGCCGAGCGATCAACTCCGGGGTCGCCGCGGTTCGCATCAGCGACGTCACCGCCCTCGCCGATCCCGCTGCCGGGACCCGGCTCACGTCAGTCCATTCACCCGCCTGACAATGGCCACTCTCATGGCGCCTTCGCCCGTCACGCCTGTCCCCGTTCCGGCGTCCGCCCTCCTCCCGGTCTACAAGCGGGCACCGATGGAGCTCGTCCGCGGCGAAGGAATCTGCCTGTATGACCGCGAGGGCCGGGAGTACATCGACTTCACCAGTGGCATCGCGGTGAATGCGTTAGGCTACGGCGATCCGGGCCTCCAGCAAGCCATGGTCGACGCGGCCGCAGGCCTGGTGCACGTCTCCAACCTTTTCCGGACGGCGCCGGGCGAACGGCTCGCGGAACGCCTGGTCGAGCTTACGTTTGCCGATCGGGTGTTCTTCTGCAGCTCGGGCGTAGAGGCAAACGAAGGGGCGTTCAAGTTCGCCCGCCGGTGGGCGCGCACCGTGGGTTCGCTCGCGAAGCACGAGATCATCGCCGTGCGCGGCTCATTCCACGGGCGTTTGTTCGCGAGTCTAGCCGCGACTGACCGTCCCTCCTATCGGGCGCCGTTCCGACCGCTCGCGGGTGGGGTTTCCATCGCCGAACGGGATCTCGAGAGTCTGGGGAAGGTGCTGTCGGCAGAAACCGTCGCCGCGCTGGTGATCGAACCGATCCAGGGCGAAGGCGGCGTCCGGGTATTCGATGAAGGGTACCTGCGCGAACTGCGCGCGCTGACCCGCGAACGCCGGATCGCGCTCATTTTCGATGAGATCCAGTGCGGCCTTGGGCGAACCGGGCACCTGTTTGCGTACGAGCGCGTCGACGTCGCTCCCGACATGATGACTTTGGCCAAACCGATCGCCGGCGGATTGCCAATGGGCGCGATTCTACTGACCGAGGAAATCGCGACGTCGCTGCAACCAGGTGACCATGGGACCACATTCGGCGGAGGGCCCTTCGTTGCGTCGGTGGCGCGACACGTTCTCGATCGTGTCGCAGAACCGGGGTTTCTCGAAGACGTTCGGACGAAGGGCAGATGGCTGGGCGAATCCTTGCGCACGCTGGCGACTGCAACCGGCCGGATCCGGGAAGTGCGAGGCGTGGGCTTCATCTGGGGCATCGACGTGCATGAACCGGCCGCCGACGTCGTGACACGGGCACGAGATGCCGGATTGCTGCTCGTCGGTGCAGGAGACTACACGATCCGTATTCTCCCGCCCCTCGTGGCGACGCAACCGGACCTCGAAGCCGGTCTCGCGCGACTCGCGGCGGCGTTAGGCTGATTTGTGCACCACGATCGTCGCCCAAGGCGATTTCGGTAATCGACCACCGGGTGCACAAACGCCTTCGGGACCGCTTCGGCCCCCGACCTCGCAACGGTAGTGCTCATCCCAGCTGACACGGGGTACATTTTCGGTCATGCTGAGCCTGACACGACGTTCCGGTGCGCTCGTACTTGCGGCGCTTCTGACATCCGTGGGCCCGTTACCGGCCCAGGACGACACCCAGGGTGCCGTCTCGCCGCGACCCACGCTGGTCGTGATGCTGACAGTCGACCAGCTTCGGCCGGACTACCTCACGCTGTTCGACCGCCAGTTCACCGGTGGGTTTGCCCGGCTGCTGCGAGGCGGCGCCGTTTTTCTCAATGGCTTTCAGGACCACGCCAATACCGAGACAGCGCCGGGTCACGCGAGCACGATGTCCGGTCGGTTCCCTCGGAGCACGGGTATCGCTTCCAACAGTGCCGGCGTTCATGACCCGCAGTTTCCGCTTATTGGAGCGCGCGGAGATCCGGCTTCCCCGTTTCGCTTCCGCGGAACCACGCTCACCGACTGGTTGCGATTCAACTCCCCCACTTCCCGGGCGCTTTCCGTCTCGCGCAAGGATCGTGGGGCCATCCTGCCGCTGGGTCGAGCGTTGCAGCCGGCATTCTGGTACGCCTCGAATGGGACGTTTACCACGAGCCGGTACTACGCTGACTCGCTACCAACGTGGGTGAAGGAGTTCAACGAGCGTCACCTGCCGCAGCAGTGGGCGGGGAAGTCGTGGGACCTCCTGCTTGACCCGTCGCAATACACGGAACCGGACTCTGTCGCCACCGAAAGCGGGGGCAGGGACTATGTCTTCCCCCACCACATTCCCGCTGATCCAGCGCAGGCCGCAGCGAGTTTTGCTGGTTACCCCTTCATGGACCAGCTCATCATGTCGCTGGCGCTCGAAGGCGTCAGGCGGATGAATCTGGGCGCCGGCCCCACGACCGACCTGCTGGCGGTTTCGCTGTCAACGACGGACGCCGTGGGTCATCGCTTCGGTCCCGATTCGCGAGAGATCCACGACCAGATCGTGCGCCTCGATCGATACCTCGGCGTCTTCCTCGATTCGTTGTTCTCGCTGCGTGACTCCACACGGATCGTGCTCGCCTTGACGGCTGATCACGCGGTCACGCCGCTGCCGGGTACGAATTCGAGGTACCCGAACAAGGGAGCGGGAAAGGTGAACCTGGCTCCAACGGTGATTCCCCTGTTCGCGAGCCTTCGTGCAGCCGGCGTTGATACCAACGCGTTCGCTTTCGACACGGAAGGAATTCTGTATCTCGATGAACAGGCCATCGCAAAGGCCGGACTGCGCGCGGATGCAGTCACAAGGACGTTCACGACCGAAGTGATGAAGGTGCCGGGCGTGCTGCGCGTCGACCGGGTCTCGAGGTTGGCGTCGCTCGATACCACGACGGATTACGTTGCGCGGCGCTGGTTGCACCAGCTTCCGCCGGAATCCGGCGCCACCGCGGTCGTCACACTGCGCCCATTCTGGTACTGGTCCGGTGCGAACTACCCGACTCACGGATCCCCGCACGACAGCGACGCCAACGTGCCGATCATCTTCTACGGAGCCGGCATCAAACCGGGGCGGAACAGTCGCCGCGCACTGGTCGTCGATATCGCCCCGACGCTGGCGGCCATCATTGGCGTCCGGCCGATGGAGGCGCTGGACGGACGCGTGATCCGCGAGGCCATCCGTCCCTGACGATATGCCTTCGCGGCTCTCCGGCGCCTTCGAGCGCGTCCGGTACGGATCGACCCGGACGCTGAACGTACGAGCGGGCAAATACACCGGTGAAGAGGCCGCTGCGCGAGTCGAGTCATGGCTGCGCTCCAAGCAGGTGGAACTCAGCGGCGACGTTCTGATCATTACCGGCCGCGGCGCCGGCAGCCTGGGCGGCATTCCCGTCGTGAAGAATGCGACCGTTCGGGTCCTCAACCGGCTTCGGCGTCATGGAGTGATCACGACCTACGGCGAGGATACGGCGGGGTCGTTCGTCGTCGAACTCGCTCCGCTCCGGGCCCTGCTCGAGGCTCCGGCCCGCCGCCGATCACCAGTCACGCCCTCTCGCCACCGCCTTCCGTCAATCAACGGCTTATCGTCGGCCACGAGAGAGCGTCTCCATTACCTGGCTAATCGAGCCCTTGAAGCGCTTGGCGTTCAGCACGCCAGCGAAGACCAGATCGCCGGAGAAATGGTGCGGCAGTTCACCTTGATCGCGCGCGCCTGGTCTGGCGGCACGGACACCAATGCCTGGATCGATGCCGCAATCCGAAAGGCAATTTCCGACTACGCGGAGTCCGATCGCTAACCGGAGAAGCGAGCCGTTACAGGTTAGCTCAACGGCCGATCTTCAGCGCGCCAGGCGGTGTGACAGCCATTGGTGGGCGGCCCGGTGCGGGAGGTGGTGTCGGCTCCGGGGGCAGTTCATACTCCAGTGACGCGTCGATCGTATTCGTGAACACCGGAGTCGTCGCCCGTGGTGGTTCGAGGGAACTGACCGCTACGCGAGCGGAAATGCCTGCGGTAGAAGACGTTACGCCGGCGCATGCGCAGCCGGCGGCGGGGCCGGCGTCCACCAGGACCGAGTGTTGCGCGATCAGATGCTGGGCGATCTCGATCGCCAGATCGGAGTCCGCTTGAAGTTCAACGAGCCCGCGTTCGTTGCATCGTTGCCACAGGACGTCGGGCGACGGACACCCTCCCGGCAAGCTCACAAAGCGTCTGCGGTCCGGAGGCACCCGGTCGAGAAAGACGTCCGGCTGGTTCTCGAGATCGATTCCCCGGTCGCGAAACATCGCAAAGAGCTCATCCGGCACGTACGAAATGTCGTAATCCGGCGGAGTGGCGCCCGGACATTGACCCGCGAAACTCAACGAACCGACCCGCGCGCCTAGCGTCGCTCGAAGTTGGCGAGCCAGCGCCACCGGCGGGGGCACGAGCGAAAGAAAGGAGCCAGTGAGTTCCCGTCCCGCTCGGAGCAGCCTCTGCCGTACCATTGGACAGGAGCACAACAAAGACGCCACGGGGGCGCGGAATTCGAGCTCCTGAAGGGCGGCCTCCGCCACCAGCTCGTCGCCCCAAGACAGGGGCAGAACGAGATCAAAGCCCAAATCCCCGCAAGCGTTAGCCAATTGAATCGGCCTCGCCGGCAGCGCCTCGATCAGGGTATCCGTTCCAATGACCAGAATCGCCAAATCACCTGGCGCATTCCTCAATTCCGACTCCATCCCACTCCGGCCGTCGAGCCCGCCACCTAGGCCTAAGCAAGCGGCGCGCCACCGGTATGTCCATCGTGGGTGAGCCTATATTGCGGTCATGACAGCACATGCGACTTCTCAACGGCTGTCCGGGGACACGGCGAGGCTGCCCGACCTGAAATCTGATGAGCTCGTCAGATTCGGCAGGCATTTGTCCCTTCCGGGTGTGGGTACCAAGGGTCAGGAAAAGATCAAGGCGGCCCGGGTAGCAATCGTTGGACTTGGCGGCCTGGGCTGTCCCGCGGCGATGTATCTCGCTGCCGCGGGTGTGGGCACGCTGGGATTGATCGATGGCGATCGCGTAGATGTCTCGAACCTGCAGCGACAGGTTCTGTACGGCGACGCGGACGTTGGGCATCGCAAGGTGGACGTGGCGACGCGGCGGCTGCAGCAGATGAATCCAGCACTGGCGGTGGAGCCGTATCCATTCGCGCTCGATTCACGGAATGCACTCGACGTGCTTCCCCGGTATGACATCGTGCTCGATGGCACCGACAACTTTCCTGCGCGGTACCTCATCAACGATGCGACCGTCCTGTCAGGTATCCCGCACGTCCACGGCAGCGTCCTGCGTTTCGAGGGTCGGGTGTCGCTGTTTGGCTCAGCCGACGGACCCTGCTACCGCTGCCTGTTTCCTGAGCCGCCGCCTCCGGGCGTCGTCCAGGACTGCAATGACGCGGGTGTACTGGGCGTCCTGCCGGGGATCGTAGGCGTTTTGCAGGCGACCGAAGTCCTCAAGGCGATCTGCGGGCTGGGTGATTCACTGGCTGGGCGACTTCTGCTCATCGAGGCGCTGGGCGCTCGCTTCCAGACCATCCGCGTCGCGCGCGATCCACAATGCCCGATGTGCGGCACGCGAGCAATCACGGAGCTGATCGACTACGAAACGTTCTGCAATCCCGTCGCGCCGTCGCAGCCCGTCGCCAACGTCACGGCCATGCAACTCGCAACCATGCTCGACTCCGGGGCGCAGATCGTCGATGTGCGAGAACCGTGGGAATGGGAGATTGGCCGACTGCCTGGTGCGCGACACATACCGCTCGGAGAACTCGAGGCACAGTTGAACTCACTCGACAGGCAGCGTGAAGTAGTGGTGTATTGCCATCGGGGAACTCGCAGCATGTTCGCCGCGCGGCAATTGCAGGCGGCCGGGTTCAGGCGCGTCGCCAATCTCGAAGGCGGAATCGACCGCTGGAGCGTGGACGTCGACCGCCGCGTGTCCCGCTACTGAGCCGCCATGGCGTTCATCGCGATCGGCGGGGCGCTGGTCGCCGGAACGGCCGCAGCAGTCTCCGTGATACGAAGGCGAAACCGCGCTCGTTATGAATTCGGGGTCGTGAACGATGGGCCGCGGACGGTGATGCCTGGAGCCGAACCCATTGCATACGATCGCGATGGTCGCGGCGTCCTGATTCTTCACGGTTTTGGTGATACCACGCAATCCGTTCAGGAACTCGCTGCGTTCCTCCACGGGCGAAGCTGGAACGTTCGCGCGCCGCTTCTCCCCGGCCATGGCACTTCGCTGAAGGCATTCACCGCCGCTCGGGCCGACGATTGGCTGGCTGCGGCGAGATCCGCACTGCGGGAGATGCATGCGCGGTGTTCGAGTGTCGTCATTGTGGGCCAGTCGATGGGCGGAACGCTGGCGACTATTCTTGCCGCCGAGTCACAGGTGTCCGCGCTCGTATTGCTCGTGCCGTACATGCGAATGTCACCGCGAGCCCTGTGGTCAGGACGCTTCCACCATCTGGTGTCGCTCGTTCTCCCGTACCTCCGCTCGCGATCAGAATCGTCCATCCTTGACCCCGAGGCACGCGGTCGCGCACTCGGCAAGGGAGTGACGACGCCGCGGCTCCTGCACGAACTGGATCGCATCGTGTGTCTTGCTCGCGCCGCCGCTCCCAGCGTCCGCGTCCCCACGCTGGTGATCCATTCAGCACAGGATCCACGGATTCGAGCCACCGATGCCGAGGCAGCATTTGCGGCACTCGGATGCGAAACGAAGTCGCTCAAGTGGGTTCGGCGAAGCGGTCACGTGCTTTCTGTCGACTATGACCGGGAATGGGTTTTCCGCGAAGTTGCAGAATGGCTGGATGCGCACGGATCACCCGCCTGACGCGTTGCGTCGTGGCCATGGCCGGCAAAAGGCGGTTAGATTTCCTGAGCGCGGCCCGGACGGGACGGACCTGTCCGGGCCGTCCCGTTGTACGGTCTTCCTTCATCGTGCGCCATGGACGCGACAGCGCGCACGACACCCGAGCTCTACATGCCTGATGTGACTTGTGCCCGCTGCGGCCAGACCCGGGCCGGCTTCGAACGACCGCCGTTTCCCGGCGCCATTGGCGCGCGAATCATCGCCGAGATCTGCCAGAACTGCTGGGGAGATTGGTTGAAACAGCAAACCATGCTGATCAACCACTATGGCTTGAATGTGATGGACCCCCAGGCGCGCGCCTTCCTGACGCGGAATCTTCAGGCCTTCCTGTTCAAGGCGGGCGCCGGCGAAGATGTCGATACGTCGAAACAGGGGACCATCAACTGGTGATGCCATGATGTCAGCGAACAGGCGCCGGTGCGTTCTTGCCATCTTTGCGCTCGCGGCGACGGGCTGCGCATCGGGCGGGTCCGGCGTGACGCCTCTCTCCTCCAAGGCGGCGGGCCCCGAAAAACCCGGCGACGCCTGGGCCGATTCGCTCCTCGCGGCCATGCCACTGCGCGACCGTGTCGCTCAATTGGTCTGGCCCTTCATCCTCGGCGACTACGTGCCGGAGGGGAGCGCCGAGTGGGGACGAATCAAGCGGCTGGTGACGGACGATCACGTCGGTGGCTTCATCGTGTCGGTCGGCGGTCCCATCGACATCGCGGTCAAGATCAATGCCCTGCAGCAGCTGAGTGAACTTCCGCTGCTGATGAGCGCAGACGAAGAGACGGGCGTCGGCTTCCGCGCGCGGGGAGGTCATTTCCTGCCTAACGTCATCGAACTCGGCGGGGCCACGACGTTCCCGTGGCAAATGGCGCTGGGGGCTTCGCGCGACACGGCCCTGGCGTACCAGATGGCGCGGGTCACGGCGGTCGAATCGCGGGCGCTGGGCATCCACATGTCGTTTGGACCGGTCCTCGACGTCAACAACAACCCCGCGAATCCGGTCATCGGCGCACGCAGTTACGCCGAGGATCCTGCGCTGGCGGCTCGGCTGGGGGCCGCGTACGTGCGTGGGCTCCAGGCCAACGGGGTCGTCGCCACCGGCAAGCACTTTCCGGGTCACGGCGACACCGAGACGAATTCACACCTCGCGCTGGCCCAGGTGAACGCATCGCGCGCGCGACTCGACACGGTGGAACTGGTTCCGTTCCGTGCCGCGGTCCGCGCTGGTGTCGGCGCGATCATGACATTTCACGGATTCCTTCCCGCCCTCGATTCCAGTGGAGTACCGGCGACGCTGTCGCCGCGCGTCATGACCGACCTGCTTCGCCGCGACATGAAGTTCGACGGGTTGCTCGTGACCGATGCCATGGACATGGCCGGCGTCATCGACCGGTTCGGTGCGGTGGAGGCAGCCAAGCGAGCGATCGCGGCGGGCAACGATATCCTGCTCATGCCGGCGGATGTGCCGGGTGCCATCAGCGCCGTCATCGCCGGCATCTCCGAAGGACGCTACACCGAAAGCCGCGTGAATGAGTCGGTCCGGCGGGTCCTGCTGATGAAGGACGAACTCGGCCTCCGCCGGCAGCGCCTGACGCCAATCGACCGCATTCGGTCCGTGGTCGGCGACTCCGCGCACACGGCCCTGGCGCAGACGATCGCCGATCGTGGAATTGTGCTGGGCAGGGACCAGAACACGCTGGTGCCATTCGCTGCGGGTGCACGGGTGCGATCGATCACGTACGCGCGCCGTCCGGATCTTGCCGCCGGGATCGCGTTTCACGCGGAGCTTCGCCGTCTGGGTGTCAGTTTCACGAGCACGTATGTGAATGCAGACGATAGCCTGCCCAACCTCGATGCCTTCCTGTCGTCGCTCGAGAGCACGGACGTGGTCATTCTCGGTTCGTACGTGAACATCAGCTCGACGAGTGCGACGGCCGGTGCTCCGCCGGCATTCGAGGCGATGATCCGGGGGATACGAGGGCGGACGTCCCAGCTCATCCTCGTTGCGTTCGGGTCACCGTATGCGCTGTTGGAGGCCCCCGATGTCCCCACGTATCTCGTCGCCTGGGGAGGGTTCGCCGCCTCGCAGCGGGCGGCAGCACGGGCACTGACCGGAGAGATCGGTATCACGGCGACGCTTCCGATTTCGATTCCGCCCCTTCTCGCCTTCGGGGCGGGCGAACGAAGATCGCCGCGGAGGCCCGCGCCGCGCGAATAAGGCGCTTGACATTAGTCTCAACATGAGACTAATTCGCGCGTCATGGCTGTCCGAACACCGTCACACCGCGCACCGGTTTCGATCGACCTCGTGGTCCTGACCTGCCGGGAGCGCGACGTGTGTGTGCTCGCGGACTCGCGGCCGGTGGGCAAGCAGCGATCGCTGGTGCTGCCATGGGAAGCGTTGCGCACCGGCGAACGTCTTGACGCCATCGCGAAACGGGTGGCGAAGCGTGCCTGCGGGATCGCGCCAGGCTGGATCGAGCAGGCAGGCGCGTTCGGGGACGGTTCCGCGCACCCAGGCAGCACGCAGCTTTCCGTGTGTTACATCGCCCTCGTGCCATCGCCTGGGCGCGTAGCGAACTGGCTCACCACGCAACAGGTGTCGGCGCTCCCAGAGCGTCATCGTCGGATGGTTGCCAGCGCCATCGAGGTCGTGCGTTCGCGGATCGAGCAATCGCCGCTGGCCTTTTCCCTCCTGCCAAGGGAATTCACACTTTCCGAGCTGCAGCAAACGTATGAAACCGTGCTGGGGCGCCACCTGCACAAGGCGAGTTTTCGGCGGGCGCTGCAGGCAGCGTTTCTCGTGGAGCCGACCGGCGACTGGCGCGGAGAAGGACGGGGTCGACCGGCGCAGTTGTATCGACATGCACCCCGCCGAAGAAAGGGCACGCGGCGCGGGGTACGACTCGACCTGTTGTAGGGAACTCGCTGCCAGCCTCTCGCGTACTGTCAGTGAACGACCGCTAGGCCTGTGTGACGCGTTCGTGACGGCTGGATGCCATTGTTCGGACGAAGGAGCCGTGAACCGGGGAAACGTGCCTGGGATCACGGTAACCAGCCCTTGGGCGGTTATTGTTAGTTGCAAGGTGTGAATTAGACACAAAGCGCCGGAGGCGCCATGCTCGCCTTCCTTGATTCGCTGTGTGCTGCCTTGATTGCGCGTGACGCCAGTCGCGTCCGCCAGTTGCTTGCGCATCCGTTATCGCGCGCCCTTCCACGCGCCGTGCGTGAAGAAGCAGACGCGATCGCAGACGGCGGTGCTCGCCGCTTCACGGCGCCGCTCCAGGCCATGCGCCTGTACCACCAGACGGCGCACCTGCTGGGTGTGCGGTCCGATCCGGCCGTGCGACGCACTCAGTCGAATGA
This sequence comes from uncultured Gemmatimonadota bacterium, assembly GCA_946887155.1. The sequence continues at coordinate 9,917 of CAMPKM010000002.1, read as the reverse complement.
CCCCGGAGGACGGCCGACAAGAGCACCGTTCAACGTCATGGCGTCCTGACACGAACGCACCAAAAGGGCCTCGCTACCTCGAGGCCCTTTTTGAACGACAAGTTAAAAGCGCGCGCGCCCGTCGGATCGCCAACGCAAGAGTGCTCGAGCCACCGCAACGTTGTCCGCCGCGACGGCGAGCAGTTGAGCGAAGACGCTTTGCCGGGTCCCGCCCTCCGCCGAGGCAACGACTGGAGGAGCATGGCCGTCCCTCCGCTGAGGATCGGTGCGCCGCTCGACCTCTACGTGCGCACGATGCGTTCCCGACGTCGTGGGCGGGTCGAGTTCGACGTTCACGAATCCGCCACCTGGCAGCGTTCGGCGATACAGGGACTTCTCACTGGGCATCGTCGTCGTCTGAGATTGGTTGCTCCTCAAAAAGACGAACAAATGTCTCCGAGGTGACCGACAGCCCCGGAGGAATAACTACCAAACCCGGCCTTAACGGTTAAGCAAGGCGGCGAGCTTAACTGGACAGCCCGGAAACAGAGCGCGTCCCGCGAAAATCGCGGGACGCGCCACCCGTTCGACTGGACCGCTACTCAGACCTTAACGACGTCAGCGGCCTGAGGTCCCTTCTGACCCTGGACAATCTCGAACTCTACGCGATCCCCTTCAGCGAGCGACTTGAATCCGCTCGACTGAATGGCGCTAAAGTGAACGAAGACATCGGGCCCGCCATCATGCGAGATGAACCCGAATCCCTTCGCGTCGTTGAACCACTTCACGGTTCCGGTGATGCGTGCCATTGCTACTTGTCCTCTCCTGTCCCGGTCGGGCTGGTGTGAAAAGATCGTACTCGACGTCCCCGACGGCGCTCGTGCCTGACCGGGTTGTACGGGTACCCTGAAAACCGGGATTTGAGCGTCCCGGTACGCCATGACGCAAGCCGCTCCCGGTATAGACACGGGAGCGACGAAATCCATTGACAATGCTCGCTTTAAGGGGCCTGAACCGTTCTCAGGCGGCGCCGGCGATGTAGCGGGCCACGCGACCGCATGACGTGCACTTCAACGTCACGTGCGAGTGCGGGGCCGGCGGGATAAGGTCTGGTGAGCGCTCGATATTTCCGGAGCACGAAGGGCAACTAAGCGGCGAACCCGTACGGTCGCTTGCGATCAAATGCAGCGCCTGCGCGGGGTTGTAAGTCGCCGGTCGAGGCTTGCGCATTGACTCCTCCAAAACTGTAAACCCGACCTGTTCCCTGGCTGATCGGTGTTGAAAACTAACCACCAAGGGACCCATATCCAAGTTGCCCGCATCCAACGAGATACGCGCTTCTGAAGCCAGTCTTGGGATCGGTTTCCCTGGTTGAACGGGCGCTGCCGAACGCTGCTCAATCGTGCTACGCGTTCCAAACACACAGCGTTGGGGCCCGCGGCCCTCCCTAGCCGTACAGGATGTCGCCTTCGGCATCGAGCGCGAGCTCGCTTTCGAGTCCACACACCCCGCAGACTCTCGTGGCAATCCACATGGCGCCGAGTTCCTTCTGATGAGACAGCGCTGCCGGCTTCACAACCATCTTCTTGAAGCTGTACTCCAGACAGCGATCGCAGCGATGGGCCCGCGCGATGCGCTCGGCGCGAGCGTGATCGATGGGAGTGGTCAAAGGGGCTACTCGCCTTTGGGATTCTTGTCGTCGAACGACCCCGGCCTCAGCGCTCGAGGCGTCTCGGGTTGGCCGGATGCGGATCCCCCGGAGGCTTTCAGCACCTCGCGAAGGCTTCCCAATGCGCCCATAACCCCTGACGCTTCGATCGGCAGGAAGACAGTCGATCCCTTTCCCTGGGTCAGTGACGGGAGCGACTCGAGGTATTTCTGGCCGAGCAGGTACATCGCGGCCTGACCCTCGGGCAGCGACTCCGCAATGCGACGCAGCGCCTCGGCTTCGGCGTTCGCGGTGGTCAATCGCGCTTCCGCCTGGCCCTGGGCGCGAAGGATGGACGCCTCACGCTCGCCCTCTGCCCGTCGAACCTGGGACTCCTTCACGCCTTCCGCCTCGAGAATGGCAGCCCGCTTGCCCGCCTCGGCGGTCGTGACGGCCGCGCGCCGTTCACGTTCGGCCCGCATCTGCAGTTCCATAGCCTGCTGGATGTCGGCAGGAGGCTCGATGGCCTGTAGTTCAACGCGGGTGACGTCCACACCCCATCCAATGGACGCTTCCTCGATGACTTCGCGCATCCGTTTGTTGATCATCTCGCGACTGGCGAGCGTGCTGTCGAGCTCCATCTCGCCAACGATCTGGCGCAAGGTGGTTTTCGTCAGCGTCTCGAGAGCGTACGGAAGGTTTTGAACCGTGTAGGTGGCTTTCTGTGGATCAGCGATGCGGTAGTACAGCACGGCATCGATGTCGATCGTGACATTGTCCTTCGTGATGACCGGCTGGCTGGGAAAATTCAGAACCTGCTCTCGCAGGTCGATTCGCGGCGTGGACCCGGACGTAATCCGTCTGAGGCCGGAAACGTCTGTTTCGGAGTACCGGACATCGAGGTGTCGCGGGCGCTCGATGAACGGTATGAGCAGGTTCAACCCTGACCGCGCGACGCGGTGGAAGCGGCCGAGGCGTTCGACCACGATCACTTCCGCCTGTCCGATGATCTTCACGGAGCGGAATAGAATCGCGAGCACGATCGCCCCGATGATCCCCAACGCCAGCATACGTACTCCCAGTGAGGGGTCGTTGGATTGTATGCCCTTACCAGTTCGCGACGGAAGTAGATCGGCCGCGCACAGCAGACGTCAGTTCTTCCAGTCGGCGATAAAAAGGTTCGTCTCGCCCGGTTTCGAGTTTCCACGATTCGACGCCCAGATCAGGCGACGGCCATCGGGACTGAACATCGGGAATCCGTCGAACTCGTCGTGGCTGGTGACCTGTTCCAGTCCGGAGCCATCAACGTTCACGAGGTAGAGTTCGAAGTTGCGACTTCGCGGGTTCTTGTAGTTGGACGAAAAAACGATGCGGCGTCCGTCCGGCGTCCATGACGGGCCGAAGTTTGCGCCTCCGAGGCGGGTGATCTGGCGCTGGTCGCTTCCGTCCGCGTTCATCACCCAGAGCTCCATCCGATTGGGTCGGATCATTCGCTGGGCCAGAAGCCCGCGATATTCGGCGAGGCCGGCTGAATCGGGCGGGTGCCAGGCGCGATAAGCGATCTTGGTGCCGTCAGGCGACCACCAGGGTCCGCCGTCATATCCCGGCGCTGTCGTAAGGCGGCGAACATCGGACCCGTCGACGTTCATGGTGTAGATGTCCAGATCGCCGTCCTTGAGGGACGTGAAAACGATACGACGACCGTCCGGGGACAGCACACCCTCGGCCGTGTAGACATCGTAATTCGTCAGGCGCCGAAGGCCCGTACCGTCGCGATTGGCGGTGTAGATGTCGAACCGGTCCAGTCCCCAGACATACCCGCGAGACGGATCGGGCCGCGGCGGACAGGTCGAGTCGTGGGCATGCGAGGACGCGAAAAACAGGCGTTGGCCATCGGGAAGAAACCACCCGCAGGTCGTTTTCCCGTTGCCATTCGAAACACGTTGCAGGCCGGAGCCATCGACCCGCATGACGTACTGTTGATCGCACGCTCGACCGTCACGTGTGGACTGGAAGGTGATCCACTGGCCGTCGCGGCTGAAGTACGCCTCGGCGTTTTCACCGCCGAACGTGACCTGCCGGATGTTGGCGAAATGCGTTTCGCCCGGTTGCGGCGCGACCGACTGCTCCTGTGCACCGAACCCCGAAAGAAGCGCCGCCACGATGACCGTGGCGGCGCCGAAGACCGTCTTTGTCATGACGCCAATTTACCGCTTTGCGGTCACCAGTGCGAAGAGCTCCTGCTGGGTGTCGCCCTGCCTGATGAGTTCGAGGGCGCGCCGCAGTTGCGGATCGTCATCGATCGTCCGCCGCCGCGCCGTGGAATCGCCAAAGGCGAGGCGCGTGATCCTGAGGTCGAGCTCGCGATCGATGTAGCGCGCCGCGCCGTTATAGAGGGCACGGTCCACCTCGATGCCCTTCGCCTGCAGCCGGCGGTACAGCTCATCGCGCCACGCAGGCTGGACCGTGAAGTCAGGCTTCACCTTGTCCTTCAGCTCGAAGGCGTAGTCGTAAATCGCGACATACATGTCGGGCGACTTGGGCGCGGTCGCTTTCCGGAATTCCTGCTCGGCGGTCGTGAACGTGTCAGGCTTGACGACCAGATCCGGCGTGACGGCGCCGCCGCCATACACCGTACGTCCCGCGTCGGACTTGAACATCGGACGTTCGCCCTGGTCGAGGGAGTCGTGATCCACCTCGACCCAATTGCCATCTTCGGTGAGGATCCGCTCCTTCTGGATGGATCGACCAGAAGGCGTATACCATTTGCCGGTCGTCATCTTGAGGGCGTAGCCGCCATCGAGATTGAAGACGGTCTGCACGAGCCCCTTGCCGAACGACGTTGTCCCGACGATCACCGCGCGATCGTGGTCCTGAAGGGCGCCAGCAACGATTTCTGAAGCAGACGCCGAGTACTGGTCGGTGAGGATGACCAGCGGTAGCGACGGTGCGATCGGTTTTTCGCGAGCGTAATACGTCTGCGGCTCGACATTGCGTCCGCGAACACTCGCGATCTCCTGTCCTTCTTTCAGGAAGAGGTTGCTGATCGACAGTGATTGATCAAGAAATCCACCGGGATTCCCGCGCAAGTCGAGCACGAGACCCCTCGCTCCCTGTGCTTGCAGGGTGGCAACGGCGCGTGCCAGCTCAGCTGTCGATGTCTCGTTGAAGCCCTGTAACGGGATGTAGCCGACCTTGCCGTCGAACATGAGCGCAAACGGTACGGCAGGGACTCGAATCAATGCGCGAGTGAACGTCGCCTTGATCGGATCGGGCACACCCGGACGGGCAAACGTGACGTTTACCTTTGTGCCCGGCGTTCCGGTGAGCGAGTCGGCAACGCGGCGCGAGTTCCATCCGCGAACGGCAAGCGTGTCGATACGAACGATAACGTCGCCTTCGCGAATACCGGCTTTTTCGGCCGGAGTATTGGGAAAGACCGTGACGATAGTGACGCCCTTGCCCGGCTGCTCCTCGATGCGCATGCCGATACCGCCGTACCGACCCGCGGTGCTCGTGTTGAACTGCGTCAATTGCCGCGGTGACATGAGCTCGGAATACGGGTCCTGCAACTGGGTGACGAGACCGCGCGCGGCCTTCTCGTACAGATCGGCGGCGTCGACGGAATCGACGAACCTTGCGTTGACGAGATCGAGCACCTGGGCAAAAAGGCGTCCCCCTTCGCGAGAGGCGCGATCCTGAATGACAAAAGCCCCCGCCAGGGCGGGGAGAAGGAGCACACCGATCAGAGCGGTTCTACGGGATGGACGCATCGATACACCTGAAGTGAGAGAGCTGACTCTCGTCAGTACGTGTGCCGGGGACGTCGAGTTCCCGACCTGCTGACCCGGACTGCGCAGCCGTACAGTGGGTCACGCGTTGCGGCACAACGGGTTGCGTTATCTGCAGCAAGCGGATGCCCAACGAATGCTAACACCGGGTTGAGGCCCCCCCGCAAGGAGCCGTGGACGCGATTTCATCAAGTGCGACCCGTCCCAGCGGTGTGGTCTCGAGAAGCTGCCGGAACTACCTGGCCCGTGCGGCCAGGACGTAGTCCACGAACCAGGCGCGTCGCTGTTGTCGCACATCCGCGCTCCGCAGGATACCTGCCGAGAGCAGCATTTCATGCGCTGGCTGCAGGACACGAACCAGGTGTGAGGGATATCGCTGAGCGAGCGGCACGCGTTCAGCGAGCCGTTCAAGGCTGACCCGCCAGGCGAGACTGCCTTCGGAGCGGCTCACTTCGATCATGCGATACAGCCGCCGGGCGACGGGGGACGACAATCCGAAATACTGCGAAGACAGAATCATCGACGAGTGCCCGGCGGCAATGTTCGCCCGCAGCGGGGGCGAGAGCGTGACCCGCGCGTCGCCAGGCTCGGATGAAGACAGGGTGGCGAACAATGACAACTGGTCCTTGTCTGCCTGACGACGGCGATCGATGCTGACGCTGGAGAACAGCGTGAAACGCAGCGAGACCGGGCAGCCTGATGTGGCGCTCCAGTACGCATCGACGGACTCGAGCGTCGTTCGTTCCAGCCTGACGAGCGCTCCGCGCAACTGTTCATAGGTGCGTCCGTCCGCGCGCCGGCCTATGGCGCGCAGGAGGGCGTGCAGCGTGAAAGTGACTCCGCCGTCGGCGGGCGCGCCGCTTTCGTGATACCGCCGGCACACCTCGACATAGACGTCCTGGTCGAACGTGCCGGGCAGGCGGTCTCCGGGAGCGGGCAGTACGCGCCATCGGCCACCGGCGTCCGGAACGTGAACGACTGGTCCGGTATCGGAAGAATCACTGAGCCGGAACAACGGCAACGACTCCAGGCTGCGATCGAGCAACACGATCCGCGATGGCGACCGCTTTGCTCCTGGCTCGTCGGCCGGCGGCTTGGAAGAGTCGGGACCGAGCATGATTCAGCCGAGCCTGATGACCTGGCCAGAGATCGGCCCAGATGCCGCAGATGCCAGCCAGAGCACCCAGGCGGCAATCGTTTCGCGTTCGACGTACTGCTTGTCTTCTCCCATCGAGGCGAGGTTGGTGTCGGTGCGAATGGCCTGCGGGGCCAGTGCGTTGGCGCGTACGCCAGCCTTTTTCTCTTCAGCGGCTACGGCACGCATCAAGGTAACCACGCCGCCTTTGGCGGTGGCGTAAGCCGACGCGTTGGCCACCGGGGCGCCGGGAAGCGCAGCGGACGATGCAAAGTAGACCATGGTGCCGCGGGCCTGCCTGACGAGTGGCACGAAGGCGCGGGTGGCGACGAATGCAGTGGTCAGGTTGATGGCGATGAGTTTGTGCCAGGTGGCGGGGTCGGTGTCGGCGACCGGCGCCCCCTCGACGTAGCCTCCCGCCATGTGGACCACGGCATTCACGCCTGACGGGGAGAGGCTCGCGACCTTGCGCGCCACGGCCTCGGTGGCGACGGGATCGGTCAGGTCGCAGGCGAAGCCATGAGCCGTGCTACCGACGGTAGAGGCGCGCTCCTTCACCGCCTTCTCGTCCCGATCGATCAAGAAGAGTGTGGCGCCACGGCTGGCGAAGGCCGCCGCTACTACCTCACCCACCTGACCCGGCCGGCCGACTCCGGTCAACACGACCGTGCGATCGCGAAAGTCATCCGCAGCGGGTGTGGAGGGCAACGGGTGTTGATCCATCTGTCAGGCTTCGGAACGACCGAGCGTGGAGCGGATGGCCTCGCGCAACGCCATGACTGTCTCGTCGCGCGCGGCGGGTGAGTCGTCACGCAGGTGCAACTCGATCCCTTCGGCGACGGGCACGCGGCGCCAGGACGCCGGCGCGGCCTCGTCGAGTTCCGCGTGGCCGGGTCGACCCGTGAGGAGGACCGGTGCGAGGGATTGTGCCACGCGACGTTCGAGGGCGTCTCCGGTCGTGTCCTGCATCTCCTTCCGGATCCCCTCGAGGGTCGAGCCTTCACGCTGCCGCAGCTTGATCGCGAGCAGTTGCAGGAAGTGGCGATAGTTGTACGTCGCTGACGTGCCGACCCCGTCAGGCCGGTCCATCAGGTTGTTCGCGACGTAAAAACGCACCGCCCGGGCGGATGGCGCTGCCCTGGCGGAAGCATTTGTCGGTCGGACGCCGGCAGAATCGACGAGCGCCGACACGTGAGCAGCGAGTCCGCGCGCGTTCCACGGTGCATGACGTGCGTGGGCCCTGAGCAATGCGAGAGGCGAGTCCGCCATGCGGCAACATTACGCGTCGGCGATGTTCATTGGCTAGGCAGAACGAAAAAGGCCGCGATCGCGGACTGACTCCACGATCGCGGCCCGATCCACAGGTCTGCGCTACTTCTTGCCGCGTGCTGCTTTCTTCGCGGGCTTCCGTGAAGCCTTCTTGGCCGTCGCTGGCTTTTTCGCCGCCTTCTTTGGAGCCGCCTTGGCGGGCTTCGCGGCCTTCTTCGATTTGGCGGCAGTCTTGGCCTTTGCCGGCGCCTTGGCCTTGGGAGCGGCTTTGGGGGCGGGTGCGGCCTTCGTTTTCGCTGGCGGCGTGGGCGCCGGCGCCGGCGCGGCCTTCACGGTCGCCGGAGCGGGCGGCGACGCGGCTTTTGCGCGCGCGCGAGGCGCGGGCGGTGGAGCCCCAAAAACGACTTCCTCGTCGTCATCGCCTGCTTCTTCGCTCAGGTCGGTGAGCTCCTCGTCTTCGTCGAGGGAGGCTTCCTCCGGTTCGTCCCACAGATCGCTGCTCTGCTTGCCGGAGCCCCAGCCGCCTTCTTCGTCGTCGTCATCGTCAAACGACGAACCGCCGCCGTATCCGGAGTCCTCTGCCTCATCGTCGTCGGAGAAGAACAGGGGCTTCATTACTTCCTCGTCCCGCGGCATTGCGTGCCTCCTTAGCGGTGAAAAACGCCGGTCACGATCCGGCGGCTGGGTTGCTGGGGGCACCCACAGCCCGCAGCGTCTTTTTTTGGTGTGGAATCTCGCGGCGAACGAGCGTACTGCCGCGACCACCTAGTACAATGGCGAGGCGTCGACGTCAAGCGCCCTGACGAAGTGTCATCGTCCCGGAGGCGCTTCCGTTCGCCGCGAGCGTTAGGCCGAGCGACGCCCGGCCTTGATCACTTTCGGCGAATCAGTCGACGAACTCCACCGTGACTGGTTTGCTGATCACCCCGGCGCTGACGCCGTGGTCGAGAAGGGTCCGTACGGCCTGACGTCCGCGCTCACCGTAGTCGCGAGTCCAGTCATTCACGTACATCCCCACGAAGGTGTCAGCCTTGCCTCGATCCAAGCCGCGGGCGTACTTCATGGCGTGATCCAGGGCCCCCGTTCGATGGTCCAATGCATAGTCGATACTGGCGCGAAGATGGCGCGAAATTGTACTAATTAATTGCGTTCCCAAGTCCTTTCTGACGACGTTCCCACCCAACGGAAGGGGGAGTCCAGTCTGCGAAAACCACCACTCCCCCATGTCTGCGACGAGCGCAAATCCGGCGTCTGAATACGTCAGCTGGCCCTCGTGAATGAGGAGACCGAAATCGACCTCGCCCGAGGCAACCCGGTCTTCGATCTGATCGAAAGGAACGACCACCGGTTCAAAACGGGGCACGGCAAGTCTGAGTGCGAGGTACGCGGTCGTTAGCAGGCCGGGGACCGCGATACGCGCCCCCACTGCATCAGCCAGCGTTCCGGGCGCCCTGGAAACGAGCCGCGGGCCGTAACGATCCCCCATCGAGGACCCGCTCGGCAGCAGCGCGTACCGGTCAGCGAGGTAGGCGTACGCGTGAATCGAAACGGCCGTGACCTCGAGCTCACCGTTGAGAGCTCGCCGGTTGAGGGTTTCGATGTCCTGCAGTTCATGCGTGTATGTCAGTTCACCGGTGTCGATGAGGCCTTCGGCCAGCGCGTAAAACATGAACGCGTCATCGGAATCGGGGCTGTGGCCGACATGGATTACACGGGACATTGGTAACTGGCGATTGGGGGTCAGGAATCAGAGTCGAGGTCACACACGCAACAAGGACCACAAGCCACAGGCCACAGGGGACGGATCAACGGCGGGTGCGGGCAGCGCTGACCGCGGCGTCGATGTCCGGTTTGTGTCGCGTGTACTCATCCAGTCCGCGGGCCAGCTCGCCGGCTTCGGCCGCGAGCAACCGTTCTTCGATAGCGGCGCGGGTGGCGTGGTCTCCCCGGGCGTCGGCGACGGCGGCGGCGAGGATGAGGCCGAGCAGGTGACTTGGCGACTGCTGCAGGATCGAATCGGCCTGCGCCTGCGCGACAGCCAGGTCTCCACTGACCTGCGCGATCCGGCCAAAGTCGTAGCGCCCATCGGCGTCGA
>CAMPKM010000001.1 GCA_946887155.1 uncultured Gemmatimonadota bacterium | reverse complement strand
GCTCTTCAATGCGCGGCCCGTGCATGGCCGGTTATTCGACGCGACCGACGACAGCATGCCGGCCGGCCAGCCGGTGGCGGTTCTCGGGCATGCGTTCTGGCAGGCACAGTTCGGCGGCGCGCCCGACGTGATCGGGGAGACGGTTCGCATTAACCAGATTCCGCGCACCATCATCGGCGTGGCCCCCGAGGGTTTTGTCGGGATGTCCGACCAGGGCGTTCCGGCGGCATACATCCCGATCACGAATTACGCGCACGAATTCCGCGGGCCGAGCTACACCGGCAATTACGGATGGACTTGGCTCGAGCTGGTCGTGCGGCGCAAGCCGGATGTCAGCCTGGCGGCTGCCGAAGCCGACCTCAAGGCCGCGTACTACCAGAGCTGGCGGAACGAGGCCGCGCATGCCCCCGCGATCGGCAGCCCGGACAGCGCCCGCGCCGCCATCGCACTGGCGCCGGTGCAGATCAACCGCGGACCACAGGCCGGCCGCGACTCGGTCGTCGCCCGCTGGATCGCCGGCGTCGCGTTCATCGTCCTCCTCATCGCCTGTGCCAACGTCGCCAACCTGTTGCTGTCGCGCGCCGTCGGCCGGCAGCGGGAAATCGCGGTCCGGCTGGCGTTAGGCGTGAGCCGCGGCCGGCTCGTCAGGCAGCTGATGACGGAAAGCCTGGTGCTGGCGGTGCTCGGCGGGGCGGCCGGGATGGTCATTGCCCAGTGGGGCTCGGCCGCGCTGCGAACCTTCTTCTTCGCCGATGGCGAGCCACTGACCGTCGCCACCGATGGGCGCACCGTACTGTTCGCGGGCCTCGCCACCATGCTTGTTGCGCTCCTCACCGGATTGGTGCCGGCGCTGCAGGCGGGCCAGGGCGACCTGGCGTCGGCGCTCAAGACGGGATCGCGCGAGGGAACGTACCGGCGGGGCCGCACACGGACCGCGCTCCTGGTGCTGCAAGCCACGTTGTCGGTCGTCCTCCTGGTCGGCGCGGGACTGTTCGTGCGCAGCCTGCAGAACGTGCAGGACTACCGCCTCGGGTACGATGCCGACCGCCTGATCTTTGCGGGAGCGAACATGCGTGGCGTCCGGCTCGGCGACGACGCAACGAACGCCCTCAATGACAGGCTGCTGCGCGCCGTGCTCGAGGTGCCGGGGGTCACGCACGCGGCCACGGTCGCGTCGGTGCCATTCTGGAGCAATGAAGGCCGGGGGATTTTCGTGACGGGCGTGGACTCCATGCGCCGGCGCGGCCGGTTCATCCTGCAAGCCGGTACGGCGGACTATTTCGCCACCACCGGGACTCGCATCCTGCGCGGCCGCGCCTTTGACGAAACCGATCGCGCCGGCGCACCCAGGGTGGTGGTCGTCAGCGAAGGAATGGCCAACGCGATCTGGCCCGACAGGGAAGCCCTCGGCGAATGCATGCGCATCGGCGCCGACACGATGCCCTGCTCCACCGTCATCGGCATCGCCGAAGAGATGCGCGTGCGCACGCTGACCGACGAACGGGAGTTCACGTACTACGTCCCGGCCGCACAGGAAGAAGGCGCGATGTACCCGCAGTTTTTCGTCCGGGTGAACGGCGACCCGGCGTCGCTCCTCGAGCCGTTGCGTCGCCGGATGCAACGGGAAATGCCCGGGGCAGCGTACGCGAACGCCGTGCCCCTCGTCACGCTGATCGACCCGCAGCGGCAGGCGTGGAAATTCGGCGCCACGATGTTTGTCGCCTTCGGCGGGCTGGCGCTGGTCCTGGCCGCCATCGGCCTCTATTCGCTGATCGCCTACGACGTCGCCCAGCGGACGCAGGAACTCGGCGTGCGCCTCGCGTTAGGCGCGTCGATGTCGGACGTCATGCGGCTGGTGATGTCGAGCGGCGTCCGGCTGGTGCTCGCCGGCGTGATCCTTGGCGGCGGCCTGGCGCTCTGGGGATCGAAGTGGATGGAGAACCTGATGTTCCGGCAGTCGCCCCGGGACCCGATCGTGTTCGGCCTCGTCTCGCTCGTGCTGCTGGTGGTGGCGTTGCTCGCCAGCGCCGGACCGGCGTTCCGTGCCTCACGCGTCGACCCGAATGTCGCCCTCCGTCAGTAACGATGACCGCGGGTGACGAGTGACGATGGCCGCGGTAGGGCAGAACGCGGATGGCGCTGAGTGTACGGATCCACACTGATGAGCCGGCGGGAACGGGCGCCAGACCGTTCCTGAAGTGCGCGCCGACAGCACGCGCCCGTTCCCGCCGGCTCAATCGGTGTTCATCAGTGCAGCCCAGCGCCATCCGCGATCAGGCACTACCCGCGCGATCGTCGTTAACGAGGGCGAGCAGCACTCTGGCATCTACGGGCTTGACCAGGTGTTGATCGAAGCCCACCTCGGTCGACTGTTGTCGTGCGGACTCCTGACCCCACCCGGTGACCGCCACCATCGTGATGGACTTCCCCCACGACTGGGCGCGGATCCGCCGGCACGTTTCGTAGCCGTTCAGGTGCGGCAGCCCGATGTCGAGCAGCACGATGTCGGGCCGGAACTGCTCGGCAATGCTCAGCGCGGCGATGCCATCGTGTGCCGTGAGCGTGACGTGGCCGGCGAGCATCAGAACGTTCGCCAGTGACTCCGCCCCATCTTCATTGTCGTCGACGATGAGGACGCGCTGCGTGCGACGGCTCTTCCCGTTCGTCACCGGCGCGATGTCGGCGGGGGCGGTCGCCTGGGACAGCGGTAGCCTGATCGCGAATTCGCTGCCGGTTCCCGGTCCATCGCTGGTCACGTCCACAGAGCCGCCATGCATTTCGACGAGCGTCTTCACGAGCGTCAGGCCGATTCCCAGACCGCTGGTGGAACGCTCGAGCGACCGGTCCCCCTGCATGAACATGTCGAAGATGTGAGGCAGGTCCTCCGCCTTGATCCCGATGCCGGCATCCCTCACCCGGATCGCGACCGTGTCTTCCGACTCTTCCTCGACCACCAGCGAGACTCGACTGCCACGGCTCGAGAACTTCGACGCGTTGCTGAGCATGTTCCCGACGACCTGCGTCAGCCTCGTGAAGTCGCCGTCGACCCGGATCGGCCTGACCGCCTGCGTCACATCGAGATCCTGTGCCTTGGCGTCAAACAGCGGACGGCCCGCTTCAACTGCCTGGTCCACCACGGCCCTCACGTCGACCAGTTGCGTGACGAGCTCGATCTTGCCACGACTGATGCGGCTGACGTCTACCAGGTCGTCCGTCAGCCGCGAAAGTTGGCTGACCTGGCGCTGCAACATGTCGGCGGTCCCGCGAACGGCGTCGTCCGTTCCGTGGGTGTGCTTCAGGATTTGCACCGCATTCACGATCGGGGCCAGCGGATTGCGCAGTTCGTGCGCCAGCATCGCCAGGAATTCATCCTTGAGCCGGTCGGCGCTCTTGAGCGTTTCCTCGGCCTGCGATCGTTCCATGTAGTCGGCGGCCATGCGCGCCAGCAGGTCGAGATGCCGAATTTCCCGGTCGCTCAGCCGGTGCGGTTCCGCGAAGTGCGTGGTGAGCACGCCTAACAAGCGCCCGCCACGGCTCACCAGCGGAGTGGACTGGAAGGCACGGATCCCGTCATCGAGAAGGACGCGAAGGTCCTCGGTGCCCTGCCACGCCTGGTCCAGAACCAGGTCCTCGATTTCCACCCGCTGCATCGTTTGCACGGCCCGGTCGCAACCCAGGGGGGCGCCCCGATCGGCGAAGCGCGAGAGGAAGTCTGGCCCCAAACCCTGGTGAACGACGATCCGCAGGTGTCCGGTCTCATGGTCGAGGAACTGGATGGCGCCCTTGGTCGTGGCGGTCAGCTCGATGGCGCCGGCCAGGATCTGCTGCAACAGCGAAGTGAAGTCGCCGCTCTGAACCAGCTTGGTACTGAGGGACTGCAGGCGGGAAACACCGGCAAGGTCCGCCGCACGTTCCGCCTCGGCGTCGCGGCGCGCCGTTACGTCCTGGAAGTAGACGGTGAGCGCTCCGTCGCTGGTCGGATACGCACGATTCGCATACCAGCGCTGGAGGACCGGGTTGTAATCCTCGTATGAAACACTCACTCGCTCCGCCATCGCGCGATGCAACTCGCGGTACGACAGCGTGTCGACGGATTCCGGGAACATCTCCCACGCCGTCCGCCCTTGGAACTCGGCGGGATCGCGTTCCAGCAAACGGGCCGCCTCGGCGTTGACGAATCGGTAGCGCCACCGGCGGTCGAGTGTGACGAATCCGTCGGTGATGCTTTCCAGCGTTGCCGTGACCCGGCGCTCGGTATCGCGCAACGCCGCTTCGTGCGCATAGATGGTGCGCAACATCCAGGACAGCAGCGCCAGCAGGAGGATGATGAGCACCACCACCAGCGCCGCGGTCCCGAAACTGTTGTCGTACAGCCCGCGGCGTTCGCCGAACAGGCGCGCCCATCCCGCCAGGAACGGAATGAAGATGATGAGGGGGACAGCGCGCCGGGCGACGGCCCCCGTCGCTCCCTGGTCGAGGAACCACCGGGTCGGTGCCAGTTCGGGTACCGCGGCGATGCATCCAGACGCAACGGCGATGGTGAACGTAGCCGTCTGCAGGGCAATGACCGTGAACGACGGCAGCGAAAAGAGCCGGTCAGCGCCGTAGAAGTATCCGGCCACTGACAGGACGCCTAACGCGAGCGCCATCATCGACACCCGGGTGATCAGCCAGCGCGACCGCCGATCGCGCAGGGCGAAGAGCGTGAGGGCAATGCCGATCAGCGTCCAGGATGTTGCTCCGGGAGGACCCATGCGGCCCGGATCGATCACCCCGGTCCGTCCCCATTGCCGGTCGAACAGGAGAAACGTGTTCAACCGCTCGAAATCGACGGGCGTGACCCACTGCACGAGCGCCGTCGAGCCGACCAGCAGCACGACCATGCCGAACGCGGCGCCCACTCGCTTGTAGCCGAATGCCACCGACAGCAGTGCCGCGCCGCTGAAGATTGCGGCAATGGTGGAATTCGGCTGGATCGAGATCCCGAGCCGGAACCAGTCCGTCAGTTGCTGGCGATCATTCCACCAGCCGAGGAATGAAAGAAAACCGCCGATCAGCGCATACAGCCCCAGTGTGACGACCCACACCCTGGGCATTCGATCCTCGTGTCCCACGTCGCTGCTGTTCGTCGCGATCCTCGTCGCAAGGGAGCCTCTGCTCGCAGCGCTAATACTCTCTGCCGGCGCATGACTGCGGCAAGCGAATTATTGACGGATGAGGTCGTTTCCTGAACTCAGCTGCTGATCACCGGCTCGACGATCTTGCCCAGGAACAGGAGTGTCCCGGACAGGCGCTCCCGAATCGCAAACACAAACGGACGGTCGATGAACACCGGCTGCGGCGCAGATGTCGTTCCAACGCCCACAACAGTTACCGCGGCGGCTTCCGTACCTACCTCGTTCACGTCCACGAACGCTTTCTGCTTCACGAAGTCGATGTACAGGCTGTTGCCAACTGTCCGGCTGATCCGTGTAAACTCGGCGTTGTCCGGCACGAACGCGCGCTGCATACCGAGCGCCTTCAATTCGTCATTCAGCGTGTCCTCCCATGCCAGCCGGAATTTCGGAAGGTAAAGGTCGACCTCGGAGTCGTGCAGTGACGCGGTCGCGGACTGCCAGGTATCAGTCGTCAATTGCGACACGAAGCTGTTGACGTCGACACCCTCGTCAGGCATCAGGATCGTCATCACGAAGGCGTCACCTCCATAGGGAAGCTCGGCGACGGTGGCGTTGGGCGTTCGCGCCTGCCTGAACCCACCCTTTCGAGACATCGTCGGCACCGACACATCCACACCGCGCAGTGAATGGAACGTCCGGTCGCGAGTGTCAGACGCCTTGAATGCCGCTCGCCAGTCTCCCTTGAAGTAGATCGCGTTCATCAGGAGCATGACGATCTGCGCCTCGATGCGATCGAGGATCGTCGGGATGCGGCCGTTGGTGTTCCGGCTTGCCCAGTCGTTGACCGTATCGACTGTCTGCGGAAGGCGGAAATCGAGCCCCTTGATCTCGGCATCGAAGTACCGGCGGGACTCGTCGAGAAAAGCGGGCTCCAGCGCACCACCAATGTCGGCGGCGTCATAATAGATGGCGTTCGCGATTCCGAACTCGACCTCCGGATCGAGACCGCGCAGCAGGTCGATCAGCGATCGATACGCGGCGTTCAACTCACTGTACGTCCGTTCGCCAAAGCCGAGCGCCGTTCGCATCTCGGTGAACGTCGTTCCCTCGGCGCCGTTCATGGTCATGCCGAGAGCCATCGACGCGCTCAACGGAGACAGGAACACGTTGCTGTCGGCGAACGACTCGTTCACACGGTTGAGCAGGTTCACGCCGAACGAGTTCGCCGCCGAGACCATCTCCGCTTCCACGCCGGTCAACTGACGGGGCAGCGTGGAAATGAGTGGCGGCGCGCCGTCCGGTGCCGAGGGGTCGGCACAAGCGGCGAGCAGGAAGGAGATCGAAAGAATGGACCGGCTGACTGGTGACACGGCTGCCTCCGTCTGGGAGCTGTCGCGAACGACCTCAAGACACGTCCGCGTGACGTTGCCCCCCAACCGAGGCAGGGATCAGTCGCCGGCGGCGGGTAGCGAAAACGACCACGAGACGACGCCGGCTTCGTGCTCCCAGCGTGGAGGAGCGGCATCAATGGTTGCGGCAACTCGTGCCGCGTACCGCGACCAGCGCGAAGCTGCCTCAGGAACGCGTGATGCCGGAATCTCGGCCCGAAGCTTGATGAGTCCTCCATCCGTGCTGCCGCCCAGAGTGACGGACGGCGCATCTTCATTGTGCTTCTCAGCCAATACCTTACAGGACGCAAGCCAGACCCAGGTCAGTACGTTGGCGTCCTGAGGGTTGATGCGGCTTTCACCGAATGTGGCATTGAACGTGGCGCCGCGCAGGACGTTTCGGGAGAACTTCGACGCCAAACGCCACCAGTCGTCGAGGGTGTGGTACTTTGCCGGACCGAGCTTACCAGAAACGTCCGGCCTCCGCAGCAAGCGGACGATCCGGGAGCTCGCGCGAACCTCGTCGGCGAGCCCTCGCAATGCGGCGACATCGTTGGGCGGTATTGTGCGAACGAGTGCGGCGCTGCGAAGATCAAGTGCGGCCGCAATGCCGCCAAGCTCGTGCGCCAGTACCGAACACACTGCATCGTTGAGCTCGACGCCTTCCGGCGACTGCATCCATGCGTTCGCTTTATCGTACCCACTGTCCAAGACGTACCTCACATCGGAGCTTACCGTTGCTACGTAACGTAGACCGAATTCGGAAGGTCCACCATTTGGTGGGAGGACGGTGCAATGCTCGAACCAGCCTTGACGACGCCAACCGTGGCGACGATGGAAACTGACGATATCAAGATCCTGCTCGTCGACGACCACACGATCCTTCGTGAGGGTCTGGCGGCGGTGTTGAATGCGGTCGACGGATTCGAAGTCGTTGGCCAGGCCGCGGACGGCAGGGCGGCACTGGACGCCTATCGAGAGCTCACGCCCGACGTCGCCATCGTCGACTTGCGCATGACACCGATGGATGGCGTGACGCTGACGCAGGCGTTGCGCGACGTGAACCCTAACGCGCGCGTGATCCTGTTGACGACGTACGATACGGACGAAGAGATCTTTCGCGGTCTTCGGGCAGGCGCCTCGAGTTACCTGTTGAAGGACGTGGATTCGAGCCGTCTGGCCGACACGATCCGCTCGGTGCACGCGGGTCGCAAGGAAATCCCGCCGGAAATCGCCGCCAAGCTCGCGGATCACGTTGCTTCGGAAACGCTGACTCCCCGACAGGAGGAAGTGTTGCGCGGGGTCGCCGAGGGGAAGTCGAATCTCGAAATCGCCAAGGCCCTGTTCGTCAGCGAAGGAACCGTCAAGGCGCACGTGAAGGCCATTCTGCAGAAGCTCGGCGCACGCGACCGGACCCAGGCCATTACGATCGCGATCAAGCGCGGTCTCGTTCGCCCGCTCTGACGAACTCGCTCCTGCCTCGCACGACCTAACACCGCGTACCTCCGCGGTAAAATTGCGCGCGCTCACCGGGCAGGCACATTGTGCTGCCTCAACGAGGGCGCACCGCAGGCGTTGTTCGCCTCTGGAATCCCTCACATGCCGTAGTGCAGGAGGGCGGGCAGATGCCAGGAAACTATCGCTACGAGGAAGAGCGCAACCGGAGCCAGCGCGGCATGACGCGCCGTGGCGAATTCGGCGGACGCGGACGCGAAGAGGACGAGTTTCAGGATCAACAGACCGAACGGTTCGGACGCGGCCCGGACTTCGAGCAGGAACGCGGCCAGGGTGAGCGAACGTGGGGCAGCAGTCGCCGGCAGTACGGTTACGATGAGGGCTTCAGCCGCGGTGCGGGTGGGCGCTCGTCAGGCGGCCGCGACTCGTACGAGGGCTACGACGAAGAGGAGAGCATGGGCGCGCAGGGCGGCAGTTTCCGTGAGGGCAATCGTTATGGTCGCGGATACGGCCAGGGCAGCAGCAACCGGGACTACGAACAGGGGTCCTTCGGTCAGGGTGGGTCTGGCCAAGGTGCATATCAGGACTATGGCCAGGGCGGGTACGGGCAGGGCGAATACAACCAGGGCGGATCCGGCCAGCGTGGCTATCAGGGTGGTCGTGGCGGCCAGCCGCGAAGCCAGTACGGGCAGAGCGGATACTATGGAAGCCAGGGCGCGACCAACTGGCGCGGCGGGGAAGGCTCCCGGTATGGCCAGGGCACGAACCAGGGAGAAAACTGGGCAGCCGAGCCTGACGAGATGCGCTGGGGTCGTCACCAGGGATTGTACGGCTCGTCGGAATACGGCGGCCATATCTCCAGCCAGCGATCCCAGGCCGACTTCCAGTCACACGTCGGCAAAGGACCGAAGAACTGGCAGCGTTCTGACGAGCGCATTCGTGAGGAAGTGAACGAAGCCCTCGCCCGTCATCCGGAGATCGACGCCAGCGACATCGAGGTGAAGGTGCAGGCTGGAGAAATCACGCTGACCGGTACCGTCACCGAGCGTCGCGCCAAGCGTCAGGCAGAGGATATCGCTGAGCGCGTATTCGGCGCGAACGAAGTGCAGAACCAGATCCGGGTGAAGGCCGACGGAAAGGACGGCGCTCACGACCGATCCAGCGACCGTGAGCTGTCGCGATCCACCGAACGCGAAGGCAAGTCCTCAACCGAACAGCAGGGCAGCCAACGTTCGACAGTCGGGTCAACGGCAGGCGGCACTGCCCGCTGAACGATCGCATCCGAACCATGCATGAGCACGGACACCCCGGCCCCTTTGCAGGAGCCGGGGTGATCATTTATGGGACTTCGACGAGGCCTCCTATCTCCAGAGAGGTAAGCCCACATGCGGTGTCAGGTGTTCCCCGAATACCTGCTGCGATGCAGGTGAAGTCACCACTCACGGGAAATGGTGGCGGGAGGGCCGTTGCATCACCTTGGGCCAGCCTTCATCAGGACCGGGATCATGGGCTCCATTCTCTCAATGCAGTGGCCAATCGCCGAGCAGCGCCGGCACTTGCCGGAAGCGCTTCTCGTGGTCGAGGGTGCCATACATCAGTTCCGCGGCCGCGTGTCCGTCCTGCGCGGTACGCTGTTCCATAACGACATTCTCCGCGCGCTCGGCTATCGCCAGCAGCTCGTGGGGATGTTGCAGCGATTCTGGCGTCGTGATCGCCAGAGCGTCGAAGCGTGGGTGGATGCCCTGCTCCGCAAGCACGGACCAATGCCGGCGCCACGCCCTGCCTGGCGGCCGCGTGCCGTCCGGGTTGCGCTCCACAAGGAGAACTGAACATGACATACCGCATGCGATCCGCCGGCGGCCTCGTTGCCGTGATGGCTTTGCTCGGTGCCTGCCGTGACGTACAGACTGAAAAGGAAGTTGCGACGCGCTCGTCGACTGGCGAAGCAGCCGTCTCCATGTCCGGTGACTCCGCCGACAAGCGGGGCGTTGCCCTGGTTCGGGTGGTGAATGCGGTGTCCGGCGCGTCCGGTCTCGTCGTTCGCGCCGACCCGGCTCACGAACTGGCAACGGCTGAATACCGCAAAGTGACCGCCTACCAGCCCATCGACCGCAACTGGGTGACGTTCGAGGTCAGTGCGACCGGCGACAGCGCCTTCGAGCCGCTCGCGACCAACCGCGAAATGCTGACGGACGGAAATCGCTACACGATCGTCGTCATGCGCGATAGCGCGAAGAAGTTCGAGACGCGCATCCTTCGCGATGAAATCTCGGACGACACCACGAAGGCCCATGTACGCGTAATCCACGCGGCGCGGGGCATCGACGAAGTCAATGTCGTTCGTCGCGGCGAGGAAGGCACGCTGCTCGACGGCGTGAACTTCTCCATGGAAGCAGGATACCGGGCGGTTGACCCGTGGAGCGGAACGCTGGAGATCCGCAACGAAGACGGGAACCGCCTCCTCCACTCGATTCCCAACACAACTCTGCAAGCCGGCAAATCGTACACGATCGTGCTGACGCGGAATGCCGCGGGCAAGCTCGAATCGTTCCGGTTCGACGACTCGCAGGTGAACTGATAGATGATCGGTTAACTCCGCGCGCCACGGGTAGCCTTGTCTCCCGGGCCGCGGAGTTCTACCGATCGCCAGGAACGAAACCGTGACAGCGCGCCAGCGCGCGGCCAACCATCCGCACTTCGGCGAAAGTGATCGCTACGACCGGGTAGCGTATCGCATTCGCCTTTTTGCGTGGGCGATCATCCTTCCCGCGTTGGTGGCCGCCAGTTTCCTCTGGGGAACGCCCGACGTGGCGATCGCGTCACCGGTCCTCCGCGCCATTATCGTCTACGCCTTTGTGTTCGCGGTAATGCGACTGGCGGGGAAACGCACGCTGGCGGAGCTCAGCACCTTCGACCTGGTCGTGCTGCTCATCATCAGTGAAGCGGTACAGCCGGCGCTGGTTGCCGACGATACCCGCATGACATCGGCGCTGGTGATCGTCATGACGTTCGTCGCCGCCGACGCCGTCCTCGCGTTCGTGAAGCAGAAGTCCGAGGGCGCGGCCAGGGTGCTCGAAGACATACCGACCGTTCTGGTTCGCGACGGCATAACGAATGACGAAGCCATGGAACGGGAGCGCATCGACCGCGATGACATCCTCGAGGCGGGACGCAAGGACCTGGGCCTCGAGACGTTCGACCAGATCCGATTTGCGATCCTCGAGCGAACAGGCGGAATCTCCGTGATTCCGTGGGGGCCCGGCGCTAGTCCTCGAGCTCGATGACCGCCTGACCGGCGACCACGCGCTTGATGGCGCTGATCAGCGTCTCGGCCGCCGTTCCCTTCGAGACAAAGCCCCACGCCCCGCGCGACATCGCGCGCCTGACGAGATCGCCGCTCGGAAAGCCCGTGAAGATCAACACGCGCGTACCGGGCGCTTTGAGGACCAATTGGTCGAGCAGTGCGAGCGCGTCGACGCCGCCTGGCAGGTCGACGTCCAGCAATACGACCGAAGGCGTCAGCCGGAGCGCTTCGTCGACGGCGGAGGCCGGATCATCGACCCGATGAAGTCCGCTGAATCCGCTCTCCATGCTCAGCCGGCTCTCGAGCGCATCGATCAACAGGATGTTGTCGTCGATGCACATCACGCTGAACGGCGGGGGGTCTATCGACGCCACTCCTCCTCCCATCCTGGACTCGTCCATGCCGTCAGAGCAGCACATCGTCGAGTTTCGAGAAATCCCTGGGATCCACCCAACGAACGGAGCCGGGAGCCGACTCCGGTCGCGGTGACCCGATTGCGATCACCATGCCTGCGTCATTCGCCGACGTCGTGCTTTTCAGCACCAGGGGCAGCGCCTCGGCGTCGCATATCGTCAGGTCTGCACTATTCATGTCGGTGGGTGAAAGTTCCTCGAACCCCCGGTGGCGGATGAGCAGACGAATCATCGCCAGGTGTCTCGTGTCCCTCAGCATCAGCCGCACACGCTTGTGCGCGCCATTCAGTCCCGGCGGCATCGGAATGCGAGCGGGCATAACGAGCGTGAACAACGTGCCGGACTCGGGCGCATCGCCCAGTACGAGGTCGCCACCATACCGATTCAGCAGGGCACGTCCGGTCGACAAACCCAACCCTGTGGCATAGCCACGTGCCCGTGTCGTGAAGTACGGCTCGAAACAGCGCCGCCGCGTCTCGGCGTCCATTCCCGTTCCGTTGTCCTGGACATCGAGCAGGACGCGTCCCGGCTCCGCTCTCGTGCATAACGACAAGTGCGGCATGGCAGTGAACTCCATCGCCTGCCGGGAATTCATCACGAGGTTGATCAGGATCTGCGCGAGAGCCCCGGGTGGTACGGTGACCAGGGGAAGGTCCTTGTCGATCCGGACGTCGAGGGTTGTGTGCGGAGGAAGGGCATCCACGACAATCGGATGCAGGTCCTCCCACCAGTCCTGCAGCTTCGTGAGTTGCGACTCGTCGCGCTGATCGAATGGATCGGTCGCGAGGAGGCGGAGACCGCCCGCGAGGCGCTGCAGCCGGAGGATACTTTGCCTGATGCTCGCGAGGTCGAGTCTCGCCTTCTCCGGCAGCTCCGTGGACGCTGCCACGACGTCGAGCCGGAGCAGCACCGGCATGACGAGGTTGCGGAGGTCGTGGCCAAGTCCGGATGCGAGCGTGCCAAGGGTGGCCATCCTCTGCAGGCGCTGAAGATGCCGTTCCTCGGCGGGTAACTCTTCTGAAACTGTGGACTTGAACACGAAGGTGTTTATGCACCGGTAGCTGGTAACCGTCGCCTGAGACCGCCGCTCGGAGGGCAGGCAAACGTACCTTACATCGCCTTGCGCCCAAAGGACATATGACTCGTGGGCCAAGTTCGCCTATGCCTTGCGACGTGCGTCACAAGCCGTTGCCTGAGGCCGCTTTAGGGCCTTGGCTGTGCTTGACTCGACCGGGCGGAATGACTTGATACCATGGGCAGTAACCGGGCAGAATAGCGAGCCCTCTGGTGA
Organism: uncultured Gemmatimonadota bacterium; assembly: GCA_946887155.1. The sequence continues at coordinate 22,965 of CAMPKM010000001.1, read as the reverse complement.
ACGGGGCCGGAATTCTGCATGGTGGAGGTGACGGACCGAAGCGACCTTTTTGGGTCGGTCCGGATGGCGCCTGTTACTCGTGACCAGATCTTTCTCTCATGTCTCTGCGCATCGTGGTGGTCGACGACAACGTGGATCTGGTAGACAGCCTCGTTAGTGTTCTCGAACTGCTCGGGCATCAAGCGGCAGGCGCCACCAGCGGCTCCGACGGTGTGCAGCTCATCGAGGAGCGCAAGCCTGACGTGGCGTTCGTGGATGTCGGCATGCCAGGCATGAGCGGATTCGATGTCGCCGCGCAGGTGCGACGTCATCCGTGGGGACACTCGATGTTGCTGATTGCGCTCACCGGTTGGGGGCGCAGCGAAGACCGGGACTTGTGTCGCGACGCGGGCTTCGATCATGTGGCGATCAAGCCAGTGGACATCGACTACCTGCGCATCCTGCTCGAGCGCGTGGAGTCGTGTACGCCTCTCTCGGTGCCCGCCGTGCAGGCCGCGCGAGCGGACACTCCGCTCCGCGCGGCCCGGCCCTAGACGACTGGGCGGCGGCCCTGGACGACGCGTATCAGGAACACGACGACGGCGATGACCAGCAGGATATGTATGAATCCGCCCATCGTGTACGAAGACACCATCCCCAGAAGCCACAGCACGATCAGGATCAAGGCGATCGTTGAGAGCATTGATCTCTCCTTTGCTTCAGGTTGGCATTCGGTGAATCGGGGTCAGGCCCCGAATCCAGTGTAAAGCGCTCCATCGACCTGCTCCATTCCCCGGCGGGCCACTTCTATCGTACCACTCACGACCATCGTTGCGGCCGCGACCGCTCTCGATGCCCGAGCCCGCCAGCGAAGTGCCTAACGCTTCCGTCGTGGCCGGCTGCCGCCCTGACGGGGGACCTTGGCGCCCTTCGACCTCGCTTCCGACAGTCCGATGGCGACCGCCTGCTTGCGCGACTTCACCTTGGCGCCGCTGCTGCTCCTGAGCGTGCCGCGCTTGCGGCGTCGCATCGCACTCGCGACGCGCTTCGAGGCGGCCTTGCCGTACTTGCGCGATCCGCTCTTCCGCGCGCCGGCCTTCTTCGTTCCCGTGCTCTTCCGTGAACGTGCCCGCTTGGCCGTGGCCATGAGAAACTCCCGTTGAGGTGCCACACGGTAGGCGCACTCGTCCCGCGTGATCAATTCCCCCAGCGGGGGAAATCGATCCGTTCCCCGGTGGGTGCATAACGCTCAGGTCCGCTGTTCCGCAGGAACGTGCGTCACGCGTAGCAGCGAAGAATCGTCCGCAGGGAGAATGTCGCCCGGGCTCGGGTCACGCGACATTGCGGGGCGGTACGCGTGCGTGGTTTCCCGCGTGCGCCACAACACAGAGGGGGATTCGACGATGACAGCGATCGCGACACTGCACGACCTCATGATTCACCAGCTGCGCGACATCTACAGCGCCGAGAAGCAGCTCGTGTCGGCGCTGCCGAAGGTGGCGAAGAAAGCCCAGGCGGCGGAACTGCAGGCCGCCATCCGTACGCACCTCGCGCAGACGGAGCAGCACGTCCAGCGGCTCGAGCAGGTTTTTCAGGAGCTCGGCGAAACCCCGAAGGGCGTGACGTGCAAGGGCATGAAGGGGCTCATCGACGAAAGCGACGAGCTGCTGGGCGAAGACGTGGACCCGAGCGTACTCGATGCCGGGATCATCGCCGATGCGCAGCGCATCGAGCATTACGAGATTGCCGCATATGGCACGGTGTGTGAATACGCAAAGAGCATGGGCCACATGAAGGTCGCTTCGCTCCTGCACGACACGCTCGAGGAAGAGAAGAACACCGACAAGCTCCTCTCATCGCTGGCCGAAGGCGGGATCAACACGCTCGCGTCGCGCGATGGCCTCGAGACCATGGGCACCCGCGATCGAGGCGCGATGAGGACCTAGGCCTCACTGGTACAGGGTATTGGTTACTCGTACTGCTGTTGGTACGGGTAACCGGTACCTCTACCACACGCTCAACCTATCGGCTTCACCCTGCTGACCGGCGGGTGTGCCTTTGCCTGACGATTCGTCGGCAGCGCGTCGCGAGGGATGTCGCGCAGGCGGATGCGCCGCCCGGTTCTTGCCGCCCGGTCGATGGCATCGAGGATGATGACGTCCGCTTCGCCTTCGCGGGCCGACGGTTCGCTCTTCCTGCCCGAGCGAATGCGCTCGACGAAGTGATCGAGTTCTGCCGCGAACTGGTCGTGGATGCCATATCGCCGGACCCTCGAAGCGCCAGGCGCATCCAGCTTCACGACCAGGGGCTCATGGTACGAGTACGCCGGCTCCATCTGTACGCGGCGGTTCATGGCCAGCGCCGTCCAGTTGCTGCCGCGCCAGGCGTTGAGACTGCATACGAACATCGCCACTCGGTCGCCTGGATACCGGAGTATCGCCGACGTCATTTCCGGGACTTCCCGGAAGCGCCCCCTCCCCTGGCCGGCGTGCATGGCCACCACTTCTTCGGGTTCGCTGCGAAAGACCATTCGAGCCGCGTTGACGCAGTAGATCCCGAGATCGAACAGTCCGCCTCGCCCCTCGCGTTCCAGCCGGATGTCGGGCCGCTCGACAGGAGAGGAGAACACGGACGCGAAGATCCGCAGCTCGCCCGCCTTCTGGTGCCGGGCCAGGTCGATCGCCTTGAGCGTCGCCGGATCGAAGTGGAGCCGGTACGCCACCATGAACTGCACGCCCGATCGCTCGGCGGCCCTGGTCATGGCTCGCGCGTCGGCGATGGTGGTGGCCATCGGCTTTTCGCACAGGACGTGGATCCCGGCCGCCATCGCGCGGTGGGCGAAGCTGGCGTGCTGCTGGTTAGGCAGGGCGATGTACACCGCCTCGACCGCCCCGCTCCGCAGCAGTCCGTCGTATTCGCCGTAGCTGCACACCAGCACGTCGCGGAACCGCCGGCCCAGCACACGTCGCTTCACCGGCGTGCCCGAGACCAGCGCGGCGAGCTCGGCGCGCTGCCGGGCGTGGTCGAACGCCGGCAATACCGCGCGCTGGGCGATGTCTCCCAGGCCCACTACCGCGAACCGGATGGGCTGGGCCATACCTAACGAGGCGGCAGGTCGCTGTTCGCCGGCCCGTTGATCACCGTGCCGAACCGGTCGTACCGGGATCCGTGACAGGGGCAGTCCCACGTGCGCTCCGCCTGGTTCCAGGTCACGATACAACCGAGGTGGACGCACACCGCCGACATGCGGTGGAGCGTTCCATCGGGCTCCCGGTACACGGCTACGGGTGAGAGACCCTCGTTCATCACGGCGCCGGCATCGGGTTCCACGTCGTCGACGTGCTTCACGTCCCCGGGCTTGACCCAGTCGGCATATTGCGCGGCCATCCGGACGGCTTCGCCGGCAAAAGTCCGTGCTGAACGCAGTGACTTGCGGGACGGATCGTACAGCGACTGCCAGGAGTTCGGCCGTTCCTCGATCAGGTCCGTGATGAGGATGGCGGCAATGGTGCCGTAGGTCATGCCATTCCCGGAGTCGCCGGTCACGACATAGACATTCGATGCGTCCATCGGATTCCGGCCGATGAACGCGAGCCCGTCGACGCTCTGCATGATCTGGCCGCTCCACGTGTACGCGATCTCGTCGATGAACGGAAAGCGCGTGCGCGCCCACTTCTCGAGACGCGCATACCGCTCCTCCGTGTCGTCGGCCTGGCCGGTGCGATGGTCTTCACCGCCAACGATGAGGATGTCGCCTCCCGCACTCGAGAGCGTGCCCCCCTGGATGCGGGCATAGTGGTACGGAAATCCCGACTCCCAGTAGAGCGCCCGCATGACCGCGCCGCGCGGAATGCGCGCGCCGATGACGTACGTGAGCCACGGCGTCTGTTTGGTGTGGATCGCCACCGTGTTGTTCACGGGCGTGTGCGTGGCGACGACCACCGTGTCCGACGTGATCACGTGTCCATTGGTCGTCACCTGCGCCGGCACGCCGCCATCGAACGAGTCGGCGTGGGACATCGTGAAGAGATGGCCGCCATCCCGCTGGATCGCACGCGCCAGTCCGGCGAGGTACTTCAACGGATGGAACTGTGCCTGGTTGGGAAACAGGAGGCACTTGCCTGCATCGAGCGATGGACGCGGAGCGTTGTTGACCAGGGCGGCATCGATGCCGGCGCGCTGCGCCGCCGCGAGCTCCCGGACAAGCTCGTCCTCGGGACTGTCCTCGATCCGGAAGAGATACCCATTGAGGCGCTCGAAGTCGCAGTCGATGCCCTCGCTGGCAATGATCGTTTCCATCCGGTTGATCGCGGTCATGTGACTTTCGGCCGCCAGCCGGGCGCCTTCCTCGCCGTGGATCTGCTCGAGGTTGTAGTACCGCTCGTCGAGCACGCACGTGAGGTGCGCCGTCGTCATTGACGACTCACCGCTCGCCAGCGTGCCATCATCGAGCACGGCCACCGTCTTGCCCGCGCGGGTCAGCATGTACGCGACGCTCAGTCCGGCGATACCCGCGCCGACGACGCACACGTCGACCCGCAGATCTTCGGACAACGGTTGGCATTCCGGCATTTCGAGGGCTGCGGTCCATAACGAGCCCGTGTGCGCGGCGTGGCGGACGTGATCGATGACCATGACAACCCCGGAGAGCGGAGCCTGGAGGAGACGCGCGCCCGAATGGCGCCGGTGTGGTTGAACACTCGCGCCGTCAATCCCGTTCCGCTGCATTGACACCGCCTCGCGCCAACGGGCCCGGCCGTTACGCGTTAGGTGCGGATACTACGTCTCCGACGGTCCCTACAGTGCCTCGCCGTGTCCCGACGTCCTTCGCGGCACGTATCGCTCGAAGTACGTGGCCGGTTGTGCGGGATTGGACTGGGCCGGGGTCTTGTGTTCGTCGCACGTGCTCGCCGGCTTGAAGCGGCGGGATCCAATGAAGGCCATGGCAGCGAGGACACCAATCGCAGCAATCACCAGGATAACGGTCACGTCCAACGCGCTCCTTTCATCGAAAGCCCGCGGCGCTGGGGCCGCTTTATCGAAAATCCATGATGGTCCGGATTCGCGGCCGGAGCGCCAAGCAACTCGCGAACGGCATCCTCATTGGCGGGGAAGCCCAGCGCCTCGATCTCGATATCTCCAAACCCGAGACGCAAGGCGTGGTCGCGGAGGCGATTGCGCAGCGAATTCAGGTCTTTCGGGCGCGCGCTGTCGAGGTAGGCGATGACCTTTGAGCCGTGCACGCTGACGAGGTCACCGGTCTCGACGCGGACGATGCGCAACGCCAGCTTCGCAAAGCCGCCGATGTCCCCGCGCTCCGGCCGGATGACGAACAGGGTGAAGAACGGCTGCGCCGGCCGGTCGAGATACCCGCGAATGCGTTTGGTCAGCGCATCGCCGGACATCGGCTGGTAGTTCACTCCGGTCGTCGGCTGCAGAAAGACGCCTGGCTCGGGAAGCGGCGACATGAGGTCATGCCGGTGTCCGCGCCTGACGGTGGTCCGCACGCGTGCCACGGCATCCGGAGCCGCCATGATCGTCGAGATGAAGTCGTCGGCGCCGGCGCGAAGGGCGCGCGTGCGATCGGACGAGCGCAGCACGTAAGGCGTAATCAGCACGACCGGCGTGCTGGTGTTCGTCCGCCGAAGATCGCGAATCAGTTGAAGCGCCTGCTCGAAGACGTCGCGACGGACGTTCAGGAGCACGGCCCGTACGCCATCGCCGGCCAGCTCCGTCAGCGAGGACACCCTGTATGACGGCGTCTCGACCTGGAAGTGGTTCCGCAGCTCGCCGTCCAGTTCGTTAGGCACCTTGTCCGCCAGGTCCACGAGGACGACGCCGGATCTCGTGTCATCGGGCACGCTGGCGGGAAGAGTCACCGGATCGAGCACGACCATGCCGGCACCGGCAACGATGCGGAACGTCACCGCCGGCGGCGTATCTTCGCCATAACGGCCCTTCCGCGACTCGAGCCGCTGGTTGCGTTCCTTGTCCGTCGTGAGGTGGAAGACCGCACTCGAGCGATGCATGACGGGTTCGAGCCGGTCGTCGCACAGGCCGACCATGTCACCGGGAAAGGTCAGCAGCGATGTCGCTTCCGTGCCGTCGAGAAACCCGATGAGGGACTGGATGGCGTGGGCGCTGGCGGCACCACCGTCGAGCAGCGGCACAATCGAGTCGATTGCGATGCGCGTCGGGGAAAACTGCGCGACATGTTGCGCCAGTTCATCGAAGACGCCTCTCGCGTCGGAAGCGGCGCAAAGCTGGCGCGGAAAGTCGGGACGGAATCGCAACAGGATGAGCCGTTCCTCGCGCAGCGGGCGATCGATATCCAGCCCGAGGAACGTGGCGCTGGCAAGAACGTCGGCCGGTTCGTCGTGTGTGATGAGCAGCACAGTCTCGCCCTGCTCGAGACCGAGCCGGAGGAACTCGAGGCAGGCGATGCTCTTCCCCGTGCCCGGGTTCCCGCTGATGACGAATGGCCTCCTGGGAAGGACGCCACCGAGGCGATGGTCGACGGGCTTTATGCCCGTTAACCGCACGCCGGCAGGGGCGGCAGCGCGAGGTTCAACGATGACTCGCGGACGATGCGAGGATTCAGCGGCTGGCGGCAACGTTCCAGACATGCGGGCGCACCGGGGTGAAACAGTTCGACTGTGGACCGTGCTGGAGATCAATGCGATGACGACGATGCCAGCGCAGGGAAACGGATTATTTCGTCACACGCCGGGACTTTGTCATTGCGCAATTCCAAGGTACGCGTCGGCGGCCCACGTTGTGATCCGGAGCACGCGGTAAGCGGCCGTTGCCTCACGAAGCGGCGATGTTCAGTGGAACGCGCGCAACAGCAGGATGACTCCGGTACGCAGATCATCCGCCGAGTCCGACAAATACCCAAAGGAGTAATTGCGGGAATTATTCGTCGCGCCTTACCTGCATCTTCATCCGATGGTGCCGCGCGTCTTCGGCCAATGCCCCCGGCTGGTAGACACGCGTATTCGCCACCATGTCTCGGCACGGCTCACGCCATCCTGCTGGGGGTTTCCATGTCGACCGTACTGCGAGTCAGGATCGCCACCTTCGCTACCATCGCGATGGCCGCCACATCCGGCTGCCGCGACGACGATCGGGCAACGGGCATCGAAGCATTCGACGCGGCCGCGGCGTTCAATCCATCGACCCTTACCCAGGGTCGGGAGATCTTTCGCTTCGATACCTTCGGCAACGAAACCTTCTGGAGCGACACGGCGGCGCTCCACTCGAAGATCAGCGAAGTCGTCACGCCAACGCTCGCGCTGAGCGTCGGACTCAAGGTCGACTTCGACGCCTTGCCAGCCTCGCTCCAGGCTCAGTTGATCGCCGGCGACGTCGATCTCAACAGCACGGCCACCACGATCGCGTTGATCAGCCTCGACGCAGTTGTCGGTGTCAAAGGCCGTGTCGAAAACGGCGAGCTGGTGAGGGTTGGCGTCACCTGCGCGCTCTGCCATTCCACCGTCGACAACTCGGTCATGGAAGGCGTCGGAAGCCGCCTCGATGGATGGCCGAATCGCGACCTCAACGTCGGTGCGATCATCGCCCTGTCGGATGTCGTTCCCGATTTCCCGTACAACACCTGGGGACCGGGGATGTATGATCCACGGTTCAACATCGACGGCAAGAACACGCCGATCGTGCTGCCCCCAGCGTTCGGCCTCCGACATGTCCGCAAGGAGACCTACACCGGCGACGGCGAGGTGTCGTACTGGAACGCGTACGTCGCGATCACGCAGATGCACGGACACGGGACGTTCGTGGACGATCGCATCGACGTCAGCGTGAACAACCCGCCGGACCTGGTTTCGAGCAAGCTCGCTGCGCTCCGCGCCTATCAATTGAGTATCGATGCACCCGATCCGCAGCCCGGTTCGTACGACATCGCCGCGGCCAGGCGTGGAAGAAAGGTGTTCCGTGAAGATGGCGCCTGCGCGCGTTGTCACCAGGGAACGATCTTTTCAGACATCAACGCGAATCGCCTCCACGATCCCGACGACGTCGGGCAGGACGATTCGTATGTCGTCCGAAGCGCCACGAAGTTGCTGCGCACGACACCCCTGCGTGGCTTATGGAACCCGCCACAACTGGATGGCCCGTACTTCCATGATGGCAGTGCGCCCACACTGGCCGCGGTCGTCGATCACTACGTGACCCAATTCAAGCTCTCGCTGACACCTCGCCAGAAGGCGGACCTGGTCGAGTACCTCAAGACGCTCTGAATCAATCGGCGTCCGCGCCGACCACGATCATCGGAGCCGCCGGCGGAATCGCGCGCTGTTCACCGCATCGGACAGGTTGCGGTGGATCGTGAACTCATCGACGACAATGGTCGCTCGGGCGCCCTCACTGGGCGGGCCGAGCGCCCCGGCGGCGTCGTCGTTGTTGCTGAAACAGAACCAGGCCCGACGCTCATCGCCGAGCCAGCGCGGCAGCCGCGCGGCACTGGCGGAATCCGCCTCGAAACAGGTGAGTTGCTGCCCGAGGTCGGGATCCGGGTTCCTGAGGGTAGCGCCTGACAACTCGATTTCGCCGCGGAAGCGAGCCGTTCCAACGTGGCTGGAGTCCATCGCGACCGTCGCCGAAATCGAATCGACAGTCAATACACCGATCCTGGTTCCGGGCGTCACCGAAGCCGGCTCGAACCGGATCCCGGGACGCGCCGCCACACGGTCAGCAGCAGGCGCGCCGCCGCACGCCAGTGCCGCAGCGATCCCGGCCAGCGTCAGTCGTTCGAGCACCTGCGTTGCGTCAGGCACGAGGGTCTGTGCACGGTCAGAATGTCAGTTGAATTCCTGTCGAAAGAATGCGGTCCGACTTGCGCAGTGGAGAGGTACCGGCGGCGTTGAGTGACGGCAGGTTGTCGAACCGCACCTGGTAGGACGCCTTCATCGCAACGTGCGAAGACAGCGGGGCGACCACCGTGGTTTCCGAGTTGATTCGATAATCGGCGCTCTCGTCCAGGTTCGGCAGATACTCGATACCCTGAAACACATAAGCGTTCTCGCTGAACATGTGTTTCAACGAGCTCGCTGCACGGAGGGAGGAGAAGCTGTCGCTGGTGCCATCGAGATTGTCCTGCTGGGTCAATTCGAAGCCGCCTTCAAACTTGAGTTGATCCCTGTCGTTGGCGATCGGCCTGGCGACGAGGCCGAATCCTTCGGCGAATCGTGATTTCACGCCGGCAAACTTGTTCCGGTCGAAGCCGGTACGTGCATACAGGGCCAGATTACTCCCGATTCCATAATCGCCACGCACCGACGCCTTCCAGGAATTCGATGTCTCGGTTCCGTCGGTCTTGCCGTACACCGAGCCGACTTCCTGCAGGAATTCCCACCGTGCGATCCGCCGGATCCACTTCTCGCCCAGGGAAAGCGTGGTGACCGACGTGTTTCCGCTGACACTCACGAAGCCAAGGTCCGCGCTGAACTCGGAAGGCGGCGGCGGGTTGTCCTGTGCTCCGGCGACGGCGGGGATAGAGGCGACGGCCAGAATGGCGGCGGCGCTGACAAGGACTCGTAACATGATCCGGGATTTGAGGTTAAGGACGGTAGTCTCGCATTCTGCATTCGGCGCGCTCGATTCTGCAACGGATCGGGCAACGCAACCCTTTTCCGGCATTGAGTATCTCACTAACACCTAGCTAGATAGGTAACTGATGCCCCGGCCCCGAAACGATATCCTGCAAGGCACCCTCGCCCTCCTGGTGCTCCGCACCTTGTCCGCGGCGGGAGCCATGCACGGGTACGCCATTACGTCGCACATCCAGCGCGCCTCCGCCGAACTGCTGCGCGTTGAAGAGGGGTCGCTCTACCCCGCCCTCCATCGCATGGAACAGGATGGATGGCTCAAGTCGGCATGGGGCATCACCGAAAAGAATCGCGAAGCGCGTTTCTACTCGATTACGGCGAAGGGACGCAAGCAACTCGCGGAGGAGCAGGCCAGCTGGAGCCGGCTCACCGAGGGCGTGGATCGTGTCCTCCGTTTTGCCTGACGATTACCCACCCTCACGGACGCAACCATGGCGTGGCATCACCGCATCCTCAACATCTTCCGGTCCAACCGCGTCTCGCGGGACATCGAGCGTGAAATGGACTTTCACATCCGCGAGAAGGCCGACGATCTCATCGCCGGCGGCATGTCCGAGGGCGAGGCCCGGCGGGCGGCGAAGCGCCAGTTCGGCAACCAGGCCGCTCGCCGCGAGGAAACCCGAGGCATGGACATCGCCGAATGGGTTCAATCCGTTGCCGGCGACGCTCGTTATGCAGTGCGATCGCTCGTCAACAGTCCCGTCTTCGCCGTGGTCACGATCGTCTCACTGGGACTGGGCATCGGCGCCAATACGACCATCTTCACGCTCCTCGATGCGGTGGTGTTGAGGCCGCTGGCGGTCGAACGGCCGTCCGAGCTGGCCTACGTCGGCATCACGGATTCGACGAGAGTCACGTCGAGCAAGGGGCCCAGCGCCTACTTCACCAATCCGCTCTGGGAACAGGTTCGGGACCGGCAGGATGTGTTCACGTCCGTCGCGGCATTTGGCGAGACGGATTTCAACCTGGCGGAGGGTGGCGAGGCACACCGCGTTTCCGGCGCCTATGTGAGCGGTGATTTCTTCAAGACGTTTGCCGTGTCGCCTGCCGCCGGCCGGCTATTTACCAGGGGAGACGACGTGCGTGGCTGCGCCGGGTCGGTGGTCCTCAGCTACCGGTTCTGGGAGCGCGAATACGGCGGCGCTCCGGATGTCGTGGGCAGGGTGATCAGGCTCGACCGACATCCCTTCGAGATCGCCGGGATCGCGGCATCGTCGTTCCGCGGGCCGGACGTTGGTCGCGAACCGGACGTCTATGTGCCGATCTGTGCGCAGATGGTCGTTCGCGGTAGCGGGCACACTCTCGATCGTCGCAGCAGTTGGTGGATGCGCGTCATCGGCCGGCTCGCCCCGGGCATGGATGTCACGCAGGCGAACGCGCGCATTGCCATCATCTCTCGTGCCTCATTCGAGGAAACGGTTCCTGAGAATTGGGCCGTAGCCAGTAAGCGTGAGTACGCGACGCGGTCATTCGCGGTGCAGTCGGCGGAGCACGGTTTTTCGGAGATCCGTACTCGATACCGCACGCCACTGTTTGCGCTCATGGCTGGGGTCGCGCTCATCCTGCTGATTGCGTGCGCGAACGTCGCCAATCTGCTCCTCTCCCGAGCCGAAGCACGGCATCGCGAGTTGGCGGTTCGATTGGCGATTGGCGCCGATCGCCGGCGGCTGGTGCGCCAGCTCATCACGGAAAGCATGGTCATGGCCATAGCGGGGACGATTCTGGGAATCGTGGTGGCGCGCTTCGGGACGCAAGCGCTGGTGTCATTGATAGCCACACCTGGCGCCAGTGGCGGCGTGTCACTGGACCTGTCCCTGAACCTCCGGCTCCTTGGCTTCACCGCGCTGGCCGCTACCGCGACCGTGATACTGTGCGGACTGGCACCCGCCTGGCGCGCGACGCGCGTCAGCGCCCAGTCGGCCATGAAGGCACAATCGCGTGGCGTGATCGAGGGGCACTCGCGATTCCGGTTAGGCAAGTCGCTGGTGGTCGCCCAGGTGGCGCTGTCACTGGTCCTCCTCGTCGCCGCCGGCTTTCTGGTTGGCACACTGCGCAATCTGTCGAAACTGGATCCGGGGTTCGATGCCGACGGTGTTCTCCTGGCGGCGATCGATATCGGGCAGGCCGGGATACCTCCGGCCGGCCGGGCCGCCCTGCGCGATCAATTGCTCGAGCGCACGAGGGCTTTGCCTGGCGTCATCAGTGCCAGCAGTTCCGGCCTGACGCCGATCGGCTCATCATCGTGGAATGATGCCATCATCATCGATGGGTTTACCCCCAGCAACTTCGAGGCATCACTGGCCTGGTTCAACGAGGTGAGTGACGGCTATTTCGCCACGCTCGGCACGCGACTGCTCGCCGGGCGCGACTTCAATGCCGGCGACGTTCCGAGTTCCGCTGGCCGAGTCGCCATTGTCAACGATGCCTGGAGCCGGCACTTCCTCGGCAACGGCTCGCCGCTGGGCCGCCAGTTCCGGTTGAAAGCTGGTGACGAAGTCTCGACGCCGTATACGATCATCGGACTGGTCGAGAACTCGAAGTACCAGTCGCTTCGCGAAGGAGCGGAACCGATCGTGTACCTCGCGGCCACTCAGGAACCATCATGGTCACGGGGGATACTCCAGCTTCGCGTCGCTGGTGCTCCCGGTTCGATCGTTCCCTCGGTTCGCAATCTTCTCCGTGAGGTCAATCCGGCGATCACCGTCGACTTCAGCGTCATGTCCGACGACATCGCCGCGTCGTTGCAGCGTGAAAAAGTGCTGGCCATCCTGTCGGGCACGTTCGGATCGGTGGCGCTGGTCCTCGCGATCCTCGGATTGTACGGCATGACGTCGTATTCGGTCGCACGCCGGCGCGGTGAACTCGGCGTCCGCATTGCGCTCGGTGCCGTGCGCGGTCGTGTCATCAAGCTGGTGTTAGGCGAAGTGGGCGTCGTGGTCGCCACAGGCCTGATCATTGGCGCGATTGGCGCGCGAGTCGCGACCACGCAGGTGGCGCCGTTCCTGTACGGCACGGAGATCAACGACGCGACGGTCTACGTTGCCGCGGCGGTGTTTCTCGCCAGCGTGGCGCTCGTCGCCGGCCTCGTTCCGGCTCTGCGTGCCGCGAGGGTCGACCCGATCGAGGCGCTACGAGAGCAATAAGTCTCGTCTTCCAGGTTCAGATCGAGCGGTCGCATTGTCGCTCGGATCTGCGAGCGCATTTACGCGAGAACCGAGTCCCTGTGTTTGCCTTTTAGGATCTGCGAGCGGATTTACGCGAGAACCGAGTCCGTACGGTTGCCTTTTAGGATCTGCGAGCGGATTTACGCGGTAAATCAACAGATGGAGAACCGAGTCGGCGCGGATTTCGCGAATCACCGCGGATCTTGTTCCGATGGCGCCATGAAGCGTCCGCGGTTTTGTGGACAACGGGTTATCCGGGTTTTGAAACTTTTTGTTCATTTTGCATTGAGGCGCTGTGGGTCATGTTTTCTCCATTACGATTACCTTTCATCTGGAAGCGTGGAGAGGCCTCGTAAATCGCGGGAAGTCAATTGTCCTCCGCGTAAATTCGCACAATCCGCGGTGACTCGGTTCTCCATCAGTTGACCTACCGCGCTAGCCCGCATCATCCGTAGTGACTCAGTTCTCCAGTTGACCTGCCGCGCAAATCCGTTCATCGAGGCCTCGTAAATCGCGGGAAGTTCAATTGTCCCTCCGCGTAAATTCGCATAATCCGCGGTGACTCGGTTCTCTATCGGTTGACCCGCCGCGTAGATCTGCATCATCCGTGATTCATCCGCGCTGACTCGCTCCTCGTCGATCGGCCAGGGCGGCCCACGGGAGAACGATCCAGCCGACCAGGCCAAACATGGCGACCGTTCGCGCGTCAGGCGGCGGCGCTGTATATGGACTCGCAACCCACATTGCGGTGCAAACGACGATGAAACTCCAGAACAGCCAGCTCGCCCGCTGATTGCGCTTTGCAAGCGTCATGACATAGATGGCGATTCCCGCCACCCACATCGCTCCTTCAACAGCGAACGTCGCGGGAATCGAGTTCCAGAGACCAAGACCAACTTTTGGTCCGTCGCCAGGCCAGATGGGCATGTCGGGGTTGTGCGTCACGGCATCGAGTGCCCAGTGGCTCAACACGAGCGCCGCCAGAAGCGTCCATGCGGTCGATGGAACCTTGAAGAAACGCGCGATGGTCACGAGCAGCAGACCCCAGACAAAAGTCATGGCCAAGCTGTGCGACCATGGATAGGAATCGAACGCAAGTGGCGTAAACGCGCTCGCGCCCGGCGCGATGCTGACCTTTTCGATGCCGGCCAGCACGAAAATCGGCCAGACGAGGTCGAGAGCCGTAACACCGGCCATGAGCCAGCCGAGGTTCACGTCAGGCTCCCAACGCTTGGCGGCGAGGGCGAGTGATAGGTGTCCGACGAACATGTTTTGGGGGGGGCGGTGTGAAGACTCCGAACGATGCCTGACCGAGCCGAGGTACGTCAATCGAAGTCGTGACCGTTCAAGCACTTGCAGGTGCGCGACCAGCAACGTTGACACGGCCCTGTATCAGGCACCGTTCTCGACCCTATCGAGCTCCTTCGCCCTGGCGCAACATCCAGCCGTACAACAGGACGATGGCGGTGACAAAGCCCGCCACGCCTAACCACGGAGCTGGCGCGAAGTCCCCCGGCAGGAGCCCGATCGGGGCATCGTTATTCAAGCCGACGATGAGGCCGGCGTTGATCACGCCCCACAGACTTTCGCCCACGATCAACCCCGACGCCACGAGCGTGCCGAGCCGGATGGCGCGTTCCGGATCGCGAGATCGTCGCGCGCGTTTTTCATACCAGTGCGAAAGCACGGCACCAATGACGACCGCAAAAGTCGCCGACATCGGCAGGTAGATCCCGATCCCAACCGCCAGTGGTGGAATGCGCACCAGCTTTGCGGCTTTCATCGCTGCGTCGAGCAGGATCAGTCCGATACCGACAGCCACCCCGATGCCGATCATTCTCCATTCGAGGTTGCCACCGATGACGCCCTGGGCGAGCGCCGAGATGAGCGTCGCCTGAGGCGCCGGAAGTGGATTCGGCGCGACGACGCCGACGTTCGCGGCGCCGGCAAAGCCGTACGCCTTGGCCAGCAGGTTGAGCACGAATGGAATAACCGCCGCACCGGCCGCAACACCCACAATGAGAGCGATCTGCTGGCGCATCGGCGACGCACCAACGAGCTGGCCCGTCTTCAGGTCCTGCAGGTTGTCGTTCGATATCGTCGCACAGGCGAAGATGATAGCGGTAACAAATAGCGCGAACGCCACCAGCGGCGCCTGCGTCTCCTGGCTCGGTGGTATCGCGATGATCAGGATCGACGCGCACAACACGATCGAGAGAATCCCCACGCCGGAAATCGGGCTGTTGGACGCACCAATGAGTCCCGCCATGTATCCGCAGATGCCGGCGATGAGGAATCCGACCAGCAGCACGATGGGGACGGCCAAGGCCGTCAGCAGCACGGCGTCCGCCCTGAGTACGGTGGAGCTCGCGAATGTGTACGCCAGCCATCCCGAGAGCAGAAGGCAGACGATCGTCAGTCCAACGATCCATGAGGCAGACATATCGCGATCACGATCGTCGGGAGTCGCCACGGCCCGCGATGCCCGCAACGTGCTTACCAGTCCGCCAAGGACCGGCTTCGCCAGTGTCGCCAGCGTAAAGATGGCCGCGATACCGATCGCACCGGCGCCAATGAACCGGACCTGGGTCCGCCAGATTTCGGACGTGTGCGCCGCCAGGTCGGCGCCCAGGGCCGCCGGCTGCATCGAAGTCAGGATCGGTACGGCGATGACCCAGGCGATGATCAGGCCCGTGAGCATTGCCATGCCGACCGACAGGCCGACCAAGTGACCGGCGCCTAACAACGCGAGCGACCAGGCGAAGTTGTATCCACTTGCTGCGGACGCGCCGACCCGGAAGAATCCCGACAGCTCGGCGTGGGCAAGACGCGTGGCCGTGATGATGGCGAACCCACCTGACGTGACCGCGCCGAGGATGACCGCCGTGAGTCCTTCTCGCGAGGCCCCGGTCTCATCCTTCGTTTCGCCGCGGGTACCCGAGCCGACCTTCAACACTTCGGCGGCCGCGACGCCTTCCGGGTAGGGCAAATCCGAGTTGGTGACCAGTGCGCGTCGTAACGGGATCGTGAACAGCACGCCTAAGACGCCGCCGGCGACGCAGATCAGGAACGACTGCCAGAACGGAAACCCGGTCCACCACCCGACGATGACGAGGCCCGGCAAGACGAAAATGATTGCCGACAGCGTCCCTGCCGCCGACGCCACGGTCTGCACGATGTTGTTCTCGAGGATCGACGAGTCCTTCACCGCGCTCAGGAGCGCCATCGAGATGACCGCCGCGGGAATCGACGAAGCGAAGGTCAGCCCGACCTTGAGGCCAAGGTAGACGTTCGCGGCGGTGAACACGGTGCAGATGAGCGCACCGAGGATCAGGCCGCGGAGGGTGAGTTCTCGTGGTTTCATGCGGGGCGGGCTTGTTGCAGGGTCGCTAATTGCTGGGGCCAGTGGTTGTTGCTGGGGCCAGTGGTTGTTGCTGGTGCCTGGCGCCTGGTTCCGCTGCGTGCAAAAGGCGCCCTGGTCCCGTCACTCGCAAGAAGCAACCCTGCCACCCGCACGATTCTCAAGTCAATCCTCCCGCTCTCGCAAAAGCCTCTTCCCCTTTCCGTCGACTCAGGATGCCGGCCGACACGAGCGCCATCACCAGCGCGACCGGCAGCGGCTCGAGGAACGTGATCGCCACATTGATCGCCGGGTTCCGGTACAATTCCCCGAACTTCTGCATGTCGGCCTGACGCTTCGCGATCTGTTCCGCGGTTTCCCCGTCCGCGCGCGCCTTGTCGAGCACGTGCGACTGATACTGCACCATGAAGTCCGGTGTGAGACGATAGTAGATCAGCTCCCACGTGGCGACGTACCAGCCCGATGCCACGGCGGCTATCAATGCACCAACCTTGAGGGCGCGCCCGAAACTGATCGCCCCTCCAGCCACGTTGTCGCGATACGACCGGACGCCGAAGTAAATCAGCAGGAACGCCAGGACCATCGACGAATAGCCGATAATTTCGCCGCGGTCGAACCCGATCTGGTCCATGAACGGAATGGTGGCGAGCATCATGGCCGAGATGATGACGCCGGAAATCGTGCCGAAGGTCAGGACGGTCTTCTTCATTGGTTTTTCCTCTGGGGTGAAAACTGACGTGAACGGCCGGCAACCTGGCCAGTTCCCACGCGATCCGCGTCACCCGAACGAATGATTTTCCGCCAAGGGCGCCAGAATCATCCTTTCAGGGGATCAATCCTGCCTCTTTGGCCTTTTGAACGGCCTGCGTGCGCCGGCTGGCCGACAACTTCGAAAACAGCCGCGCCGCGTGCGTCTTTACGGTGTTCTCACTGACGAACAGCCGCTCCCCGATCTCGCGGTTGCTGAGCCCCGCGGCCATGGCCTCGAGGATCTCCAACTCCCTGGGTGTGATCCCGAGCTCCTCGACGCGCGCGTCATTTCTCTCGAACGGCCCACCAACGTGAACCGGCACTTCCCGGACCACAATCTCGGTCCGCGTTCTGGTCAGCTTGAGACCGAGCCAGATGCCTACGGTGGCAAAGATGAGTGCCACGATCCCGCCATAGATCTCCAGCGAGTGCTCGAGGACCAGGAACCGGTATTCGATCAGCTTCAGGACGGCGATCAGCACTCCGCCGATCAGCCCGTACAACAGGATCGTTTTTCTCGCCGACGGCTGTGTGCCACCGGTCATCCCGGGAACACCTGCCGGACGAGTCGCTGGAAATCCGGGCGTGACCGCAGGCGCTCGAGTTGCGGATCGACCTTCAGGAATACCATTGAGTGCGAACGCTGGTTGAAGGCCCGTTCGATCCATTTCATCGCCTGGTCAGGATCACCGAGTGCCTCGTGCACCTTCCCGATCTCGTACGAAGGAACGTATCGGCCGGCCGACGCGGACGACTCGAGCCTGCGCAGCAGCTTTTCCGCTTCTGCCCGCTGGCCGTGCAGCGCCAGTGACCGCGCGAGCGACGCGATGAACAGGGCGCCGCTATCCGAGGCGGCAACGCCCTTGCGGTGCGATTCGATGGCGGCCGGCAATGAATCCAGTTCCTGGAGCGCCCATCCGCGCCACAGATGCGCGAGGCCGTACTCCGGGTTCAGTTCGAGCGTTCGTTGGCATTGCGCTGCCGCCGCAGCGTGGTTGCCAGCGTAGTACAGGACCCAGCCTAGTGCAGCATTGGCGATCAATGACAACGGGTCGATGTCCTGCGCCTTTCGCATCTCCATCTCGGCTTCCCGGAACCGACCGGCGGCGGTGAGCAGGTTGGCATACCACTGATGCGCCGTCGAATACCTCGGGTTCAGCGAGATGGCGCGCCGGAACTCTTCCTCCCCGCGTACGAAATCGTAACCATGGTACACGGCGACATAGCCTAACGTCGCGTGCGGTGTGGCGAGGAACGGTGCTTCCGCGGCCGCCTTCCGTGCCGCGGCCTCCGCTTTCGGAAAGGCCTCGGTCGGCGCCATGAAATCATAGAAGCCAAGGATCGCGTACGAATCGGCCAGCCCGGACAATGCCTCGATATAGGTGGAATCATGTTCGAGCGCCTCTTCGAACAGCTTCACCGCCGAACGCACGCCTTCTTCCGTCCGCGTGAACCAGGCATATCGTCCCTTCAGGTAGAGCGCGTTGCGCGCCTTGAGGTACAGCTCGTAGGCGGCGGCATTCGGCAACGGAACCGATTGCGAATCGGTGCGTTGTCCGACGAGTGTGACGCGAAGGGTCTGCGCAATGGCGCGCGCGATTTCCTGCTGAATGGCAAACGCGGCGCCAACCGTCCGGTCGTACGTGTCAGACCAGAGTTGGTAGCCGTCGGCGGCGTTCACGAGACTCGCCTGGATCCGCAGTGTCTCGCCCTCGCGGCGGACGCTGCCTTCGAGCACCGTGGCCACGCCGAGCGACTCGGCGATCGCGCGGATGTTGACGTTCTACCGCTGGTGCGACTGGAGACCTGTCCGCCTGGGCCAACCAGAACCATGCACCTGACGCGACCACGGCAGCCGCCCCGAGCACGAGTGGCAGGCGACGCTTTCCTGGGATAGGAGTCCCGGCGCGGGAAGTGGATCCGACCGTGACATGAGTCGCGAGCCCGAGGCCGAGCAGCGCCGACTCGAACGCCTGTGCGCTCTGGTATCGGTCAGACGGCCGGACCGCCAGCGCGGTGGCGACGACCTGCGCGAGCGCCGCCGGTACGTCCGGACGAGCTGCCGCCACCGGTGGCGGCGATGAAAATTCGAGCGCTCGGGCCAGGGCAAGCGCGGTTTCGCCGGCAAACGGCCGTTGGCCGGCCAGCATTTCGTAGAGCACCACCCCGAGTGACCAGAGGTCAGTCCGGTGGTCGATCGGCTCGCCCCTCGCCTGTTCGGGGCTCATGTAGGCGATGGTGCCTAACGGTCCGGCGCCGCCCGTCAGCGTGACGTCGACGAGCTTGGCGATCCCGAAGTCGAGCAGCTTGACGACGCCGTCGTTCGTGATGAGGATGTTGGACGGCTTGATGTCGCGGTGGATGATCCCGCGAGCATGTGCTTTTGCCAGTGCCCGCGCCACCTGCACCGCGATCGAAACCGCGTCACCGATTGGTAACGGCCCGTGGCGGATGCGCTGCTGGACGGTCTCCCCTTCGTAGAGCGGCATGGCGAGGTAGAGCTGCCCGTCATCGGTCTCGCCGATTTCATGGATCGTACAGATGTTCGGGTGCTCGAGCGCGGCGATCGCGCGCGCCTCGAGTCGGAATCGTTCGGCCGCCGAGTCGTCCTCGTTGAGGCGCGGCTGCAGGAACTTGAGTGCCACCGTGCGGCCCAACCGCCTGTCGAGCGCCTTGTACACGATGCCCATGCCGCCACCGCCGACGCGTTCCAACACGTCGTACTGGCTGACCGTGCGTCCCTGCAGCGCCCCGGTGCCTAACGCCGTCGTCTCGCGCACGCGCGCGGCCAGCGGCGCCAGGTCGGCGGCCAGGCGGTCCACCACACCGCTTCGCTCGTGCGCCTCGATCAGCGACGCCACTTCCCGCCGCAGCTCCAGGTCACCATCGCAGGCGAGGTCGAGGTAGGCGTCGCGACGGGAGGGCATGAGCGCGAGTGCCGCTTCCATGATCTCCTCGATCCGCCGCCAGCGATCGCTCCCGGCGTCAGCCACCGGCAAGCTCGCGATTCAGCCACGCCCGGGCCACGGTCCAGTCCCGCTTGACGGTCGCCGCCGAGGTGCCGAGGGCGGCCGCCGTTTCCTCGATGCTCATGCCGCCGAAAAACCGGCACTCGATCACGCGTGCATAACGATTGTTGTCCGCCGCCAGCCGGCTGAGCGCCTCATCGAGCGCCAGGAGTTCCTCACTGCGTTCGACGGCCATCACCACGGCGTCGTCGATGGGTTCGGCGATTGCGCCACCTCCCCGCTTGCCCGCCTTTCGTGCGACCGCGTAGTCCACCAGCACCCTGCGCATGGCCTGTGATGCGGCCGCCAGCACGTACTCCCGGCCCGGCCAGTTCACGTGACGGAGCTTGGCCATCTCCAGGTAGGCCTCGTGAACGAGCGCAGTCGTACTGAGGGTATGGCCGGTCAGCTCACCCCGCATGTGGCGGTGGGCGACGCGCCTCAACTCCTCGTAGACAACAGGGAACAGCTCGTCGAGCTCGCGTGCGGCACTCATGGCACGTCAGATCATACGGCGCGTGTCGGGCGCGGCAAGGCCGAATCAGGGTGCAGATGCTGGCGGGAGCAAAGAATGCAGGGTCAACTCAATGCATCTCGAGGTCCCTTCCGTCCCACGGTGCACCGTTGGACCCTCACTTCGCTTCGACTCGACGTTCTCCCGCAAGGGTCTTCGACATGAATCGCTGCCCCTCGCCCAGCCGCTCGACTTCGACCGCGATTGCGTCGATGCCCGATGCGAGCGTCGCGTGCTGCGACGCGACCTGACCTTCGATCAGTGACAGTGCGTCCCGTGTCGAACGGGCCAGTCGTCGCATGTAAATCAGGATTACAACCATGCCGAGCGTGAGCAGCGTCCCGATTCCACCGCCCATCCAGATCAGCTCCCGGCCTGGCGGTTCACCGAAATCGAACTGGAAAGCTTGCGGTGATTCAGCGATAGCCGTCGCGCCGGGAGCAAGTACGGGTCGCCCTCCCTGCTGCGCCGCAATTTGTCGGTCCACTGCCTCGATGGCGACTTGAGCAGCCTCGATCTGATGTTCAACGTTGGCGAGCTGGGCCGAAATTGCCGCATGTTCTGGGCCGGGGCCGGTGCGGTTCAGTCTCTGGGCCAATTCGTCCTGCTGCACGCTCAACTGGATCAGTTCCATTCGTAATGGGGTCCGATGACCAAGCAGGGTAACCAGGTTCGAGGGCGCTTCTTCCGTGGTCGCCTGGATCATGGGTTGCTCCGTGGGAGATTCTGATGAAATGGAATCGGCCGCTACGATAGCCGGGCCGAAGACGCGCTGTTCGATGGACGCGTTGGACCGAATGGCCTGGCGGACGATGAACGCACCGGCCACGATGGCGCCGGCCACGAGGATCAGTCCCGCCACGACAAGCTGGCGCCATCGTCCATGCTGGGCATTTCGCGACATCATCATGTTCCAGAGTCGCTCGCGATCGACCTGAACCGACTGGTCTTCCTGGAACGCCTGCCGGATAAGTGCACTCGGCTCGTTCATGATCCCCACTCCTCGCGTTCGAGCGGCAGCAGCGTTCGCAGGATTTGTCGCGCCCGCAGCAATCGCATGCGACAGGCACCGGCCGTAATACCCATCATGTCGGCTATCTCGTTATGCGTGTATCCCTCGACGTCGTACAGCAGGACGACCACACGCAGCTCCTCGGGCAGGCTGGCCACCGCCGCCCGGACACGATCCCGCACATCGAGCTCGATCGCCCCCGAGTTCGACGCAGCCGGTTCCGTTACCTCGAGCGGAACTTCCCGTGCCGAGGTGACCTGCCGCTTCCGGACCGCATTGAGGATGACGGAGATCGCGACGCGGTGG
Organism: uncultured Gemmatimonadota bacterium; assembly: GCA_946887155.1. The sequence continues at coordinate 1,248 of CAMPKM010000001.1, read as the reverse complement.
AGCCAGGTTCCGAGCCCCGAGTCGCCACGAAACTGGTGCATGCGGTCGAACGCACGAACGAATACGTCCTGCGTAAGATCTTCGGCCATTGACACGCTCCCCGACATGCGGAGTGCCAGTCGATAGATCCGGTCGACGTGCTGCTCGTAGATCTCGCGCTCGAACGCCAGCTGACGCGCCTTTGTCGCACGTCGTTCTCCGGTGCTCCCGGCCGTCGCACTCGGCGCCGGCATCGATGAGTCGGACACGGAGTTCCTCGTTGACCACGGGTAACCGAGTGGCGGCGTGGATGCGCCAGCCAGTGTAGCGTCGTTCATGCCCCTTGGACAATGGCGCAGCACCGGATGTCACTGGCGTCAGCTCGTCACGCCCGAGGCTTCAGTAACATGAGCCGTTCTAGCGCGATTTCCGGCTTCTCATGACAAGGGTCGGCTGGCCGGCCCGAGCCCCAACCTCATCAGGAGCTACCCATGCGACACACCCATCTCCTCGCTGCCCTGGCGGCTCTCGCCATGGCCTGCTCACCCTCGGAACCCTCGGCGCTCGCGAATGTCGCTCTCGCTGCTCAGCAGGGAGACGCGCATGCCGCCCACGGCCGGGCCAACAATGGCGAACTGACCCCGGCCCAGAAGAAGGGCGTCGCCGACGCCAGGAATGCGACCAACCAGTTCCACGACGTCGCCGCAGCGAAGGCCGGCGGCTACGTCAAGCAGTATCCGGCGGGTTGTGCCGTGTCACCCGTGGCCGGTGAGGGTGCCCAGGGATTTCACTATCTCAATGAAGGGCTGGTGGATGGAACGGTGGAACTCCTGAAGCCCGAACTGGTGATGTACGAACCGCAGCCTAACGGGAAGCTGCAGCTCATCGGCATCGACTATGTCGTCCCGCTGACTTCATCGGCGACGCCACCGACGCTGCTGGGCGTGCCCTTCATGCGGAACGAGCCACTGGGAGTGTGGGCACTGCACATCTGGACGATGCGCCCGAATCCGAGCGGCATGTTCGCAGCGTGGAATCCCAAGGTCAGCTGCGAGCATGCGTCGAAGGCAACGCCTTGAAAGCGAATTGGGAGCTGGGAGCTTCCAGCTCCCAGCTCGCTCCTTTCAAGTCGTCCGCTCGATAGCAGCCGCTATGATCGGCGCGAGCAACCGCCGCTGATATCGCCCACCCGCGCGATAGTACAGCCACCGGCCATCAGGGGAGATCGCAGCCGCGTAGTCAGGTTGCGGCGTGTTGAGCTCGACGAGC